>JBGCFJ010000056.1:0-2437 GCA_045106885.1 Saprospiraceae bacterium | reverse complement strand
TCATGTAGCTGACCCTGCGGATGATGCCTTAGCGGATAAATTATTAATACTATTGGAGAATAACCAAAAAGATGCTCCTTTACCATTAATTTCAACTAAACCTTCTCGTCAATTTGAATTTATTGCCTACATTGAGCGCCTAAATGCTCTAAATGAGCAAGAGAAAAAAGAATTATCCGATAAGACGAATGCTTATTTTGAGAAATTAGCTCAATTAGACGTAGATGATATGGGCGTGGCACAAACGAAGAATTATAATTGGGCTACTTTTTTAGCCCTAATTATTGGGTTTATTCCATTTATTATTGGGCTGGTCACCAATTTTATTCCTACCAGAATTCCTAAAATGTATGCAGATAAAAATATCAAACAACCCAAATTTTATGCCTCTGTTCAAGTAGGGATGGGTGCTGTTTTGTACAATGTTTATTTCTGGGTCTTATTGATTATTGCTGCTATCTGGGGAAATATTTGGTGGATTTTATTTGTTTGTTCTTTTCCCCTTTTAGGCATTCTTACTTCTATTTGGCGAAAGTATGCTGCTAACTGGAATGAGGCAAGAAAGGTCAGTCAATTAGATAAAAAGACAATTAACGACTTACGTGAAATGCGTGCTGGATTAGTGGTTTAAGCATTAAATAAGTACTAATCCTACAATTTACAAATAGCTGATAACTATTATATTTATTGAGTTGCTGGTTACCATAGGCTACCCGTCTAAAGTTGGACACTCAATTTTAGGACAGACAATGGAAAATCTATATTTTCCGACGCTTGGAGCAGCGAATATAGATTCACTGTTGTCGAAAATGGCCAATCTTAGACGGGTAGTTTTACCATAGAAGAACTAGCAACTGTAAAACTTGTCAATTATTTATGAATTAATTTAGGATAATGAGTTTATAAGCTATTTGCCTCATAAACTCATCCCCTCCTAAATCTCATTCCCTTCTTTTACTTATTCGGTTGAGGCGTCGTTCTTAAATAAGGACGAATAACCGTATGACCTTTAGGGAATTTTGCAGGAATATCTTCCGTAGCAATAGCAGGAGATACAATCACATCTTCTCCATCTTTCCAATCAGCTGGTGTCGCCACACTATGATAAGCCGTCAATTGTAAAGAGTCAATCACTCGAATAATTTCCAAGAAGTTTCGACCAGTAGCAGGCGGATAAGTTAACGTTAATTTGACCTTTTTATCTGGGCCAATCACAAAAACAGTTCTTACTGTGGTTTTATTCGTTACTTCTGGGTGAATCATATCGTATAATTCCGCTACTTTTCTATCTTCATCTGCCACTATTGGGAAATTCATTTCCACATTTTGGGTGTCCTCAATGTCTTTAATCCAGTCTAAATGGGATACCAATCCATCTACACTAACGGCCATTGCTTTGACATTTCTTTTGTCAAATTCACCTTTTAAAGCAGCTGTTCTGCCTAATTCGGTGGTACATACAGGGGTGAAATCAGCAGGGTGCGAAAATAACATGCCCCAGCTATCGCCAAGCCATTCGTGAAAATTGATTTCGCCCATAGAAGTTTGAGCGGTAAAATTGGGGGCAGTTTGGCCTAATTTAATTGCCATAATAATAAGTGGTTTAAAGGTTCAAAGGTATAAAGGTTCATAGGAACGCTGGCTACCTTTTAAAAATGAGTTGAGTGTGTTGCAAACTAGTGGTATTTATATTTGAACTTAGTTTTTCAAGATTAATCAAATGGTTATATT
Source organism: Saprospiraceae bacterium (assembly GCA_045106885.1). Taxonomy (GTDB): domain Bacteria; phylum Bacteroidota; class Bacteroidia; order Chitinophagales; family Saprospiraceae; genus JAFMDF01. The sequence goes on along the minus strand of JBGCFJ010000056.1, from coordinate 706 downwards.
GTTAAATTTTTTTATTGCTGAGTGTCCATATAGGAATAAAACAATATAGCCATTTAACACAACCTATTTAATTTCCACTAAAATGTAACACACTCAAATTAGTTAGTCAAAAGTGTCCAACTCGTCAGTCGAGACGCCCAATCCATCGGAAAGGACTTTGATAATGTGTATATAACGCCTTTATTTGAGGAAAAGATTTATTCAAGCAAAAAAATATAGAAAATGAAATCAAAAAATATATTTATTGGAGTTGTCGTCTTTGGAATGACCATGCTTACTTTTTGGGGTATTCATCGCATTTATACTTTTATGACCGCCTTTGATTCTATTGAAGCAATTGAGGTGGAGAAAGACGAGACCGTAAAACGAGATAAAGAGGCCTATACAGAAGAAGAATTATTTACACAACGACTGAGTAATCCAAGGGCAGGGGATATTTATTTGATTAAAGAAGCGATAGATAGCTTTTCCTTTTTTCAAATTGGTAATGTGGATAGAAACAATTTCATGGAAAATTACCCAATCAAGATAGTCAAAAATGGCAGCAATTATTCCAACAATTACAGCCCCCAAAAAGAAAAATTTGCCCTGACCATTAAACATGGAGACCGCATTATCCTCTGTCGATTTGAAGAAATCACTTATCTCGAAGCAACAGATAAATATGTAACCATTCATACCATAGGCGGACAAAAACACTTGAGCG
>JBGCFJ010000559.1:0-4871 GCA_045106885.1 Saprospiraceae bacterium | reverse complement strand
ATTACTAATATTAATACAACCAATGGGCTGAATCTTAGTGAGACTAATTTTGATTTATCAGGCTCAGCTGATGGTAATATCGTATTTTCTTGGGAAGATGCTAATAATCAAGGAATGACACTCCCAGATGGTGAGTCGTTTTATAGCATCGAATTTAAGGCTTTAATACCAGAAGGAGCGACTGCAAACATCAGGTATTCAAATACTCCTACAGAAATCATTATCCATCGAACAGCATCTGGAGATACGAATATTTTTGATTCAGACATGGTCCCTCCAACAAATGGAATAATTACCGCTTCTACTGCTATTCCAGATGTATTTTTCAGTTTTGCTCCACAAGAAGACAAAAGTATTTTTTGCAAAGGAGACCAAATCTGTTACGATATTAAAGTAGCAGAATTTGACCAAGTAGGAGTAACTGCATTTATTAGATGGGATAGTAGCGTCGTTAAATATGTAGATAATAATGCTGCTCCAATCAATGAAGATGCTCAATTAAATGTTGTCTTCGACTCCATGAGTCAAGAATATGAAAATATTGGTAGGGTCTTGATTTTAACTTCAGACTTCGGAACGGTTACCATACCAGATAGCAGTGTCGTTTTCACTATGTGTTTTGAAGTGACGGGAGAACCAGAAAGTAGTTCTAAAATTGGGTTTATTAATAATGATAATGGCTTTCCTACAGAAATATTTAATGATGCAGGTGAGTTCTTAGATGTGGTGTCTATAAATGAACCAACTATTACGGTATCAGATTGCCAAAGCTTAATTATTTTCTCTACCCAATGTCAGGATATTCGTTCAGACGAGACGGTATGTATGGATTTTACTACGTCTAATTTCACCGACATTAACAGAGCAAAATATACGGTTACTTATGACCAAACTTTATTAGAATTTGTCAGCACAGAACAACATAACTTACCAGGCTTAGATGCTAGTAACATTACCGCTGAAAATGGTTTATTAACATTAGATTGGACGGGTACAAATGGAGCAACACTACAAAACGGAGATATTTTATTTTCAGCATGTTTCAAAGCTATTGGCCCAATAGATAGTGTTAGTGCCTTAAATTATATTCCGATTGTTGGGGGTTCAGTGGGGCATGATATACAAAATTCCAATGGAGAACAATTAGATACTCCTCAATTCAACAATTGTGAAGTAACTATATTACCCCCTACAATTGACCTTTCTGTTCCTATGGTTTCTTTCCCTCCTGGAGAAGAAATATGCTTACCCTTTACTGTAACAAATTTCTTAAACATTGACCATATAGAAATGCCTATAGAATGGAATCCAGCCATTTTAGAATTTGTCGATATTAATACAACAGGACTAACAGGATTGACCATTGATGCTTTTAATACAGGAGATGTAGCGACAGGGCAATTACAATTAATCACCTGGGATAGTCCTACACCCGATGGAATTACCTTGATGGATGGGGCGAGTATTTACGAAATTTGTTTTAGAGTCATTGGAGAATTAGGCGATGTCTCTCCTGTTAGTTTTCCAAATATTGAAGATAATCCTGTTTTTATTAGAAATAATAATGCCCAAGAACCTGGAGTAGACATTACCAACGGTCAAGTCACAGTGGCTACAGGAGGATTAATTTTAACTTCCGCCCCTCAAGAAGTAAAAGAAACGGAAGCTTTCTGTGTGGATATTCAGGTAAATAATTTCCAAGATATGGTTTCTCTGAATTATACACATACTTATGACCCAACCGTTTTAAGGTTTGATTCTGTACAAGTAAGCGGTGCGCTATCAGATTTATCTGCCGAAGATATTAGACCAACAGCAGATGGAAATATAAAAGTAATTTGGTTCTCGACTGACCCAACTGGCGCAACTAGTTTAGCAGATGAAACTAGTATTTACACGCTCTGCTTTACGCCTATTGGGAATAAAGGAGCTTGTGCCGATTTCACTTTGGATGGTTCAGAAGAAGTAACTACCTTAGAAAGTGCAGGAGCAGATGTAGGTATTTTCAATAGATTAGGTAATTTATGCATCGACAATTTTGGTTTATCTTTAGTCGATTCTTTATTGCCTACTTGTACAGGTGGTGATGGGATGCTGAATATTAACGTGGGAGGCGAAGTAGAAGAACGGTTCTTCTTTTTTGTAACCAAAGATGATCAGCCGTTTTTAAGTAATGAAGATGTAGTGAATAATACCATTCTTTTAGAAGATTTGTCAGAAGGAGAATATTGTATCATTTTAAATTCTATTACCAATCCTAGTCAATCCGATACTAGATGTTTCCGACTTATTTTAGGACCAGAAGATTTGCCTTCCATTACCTTAGGAGAAGATATTGATGCAGGTTGTGTAGACCCGACAGCAGAAGTAAATATCGCTATAGATGGTAGTCAATTCACACTACCTCAAAATACTAGCGGAGCTTTTGAGACTAGATGGACCGTCGCTAATGGTGGACAAATTCCAGAAGGAGATACGACTAATCAAATGACAACTGCTGTTACTTCTGGTACTTATATCTTCACCGTGACCATCAATTCGACCCAATGTGCTGCAGCTGATACCTTGACTGTATTTACCACCCAACCTCCAAGAGTTCAAGTAGGACCAGGTGGAACATTGGGTTGTACCAACAGTACTTTACAATTAAGCTTAGATGTCATCGACGAAAATCCTAATAATATTTATTTCTGGACAACTGATGTAGGGAATTTCATCAGTGATTCTACTGCTTTTGACCCAGTAGTTGATCAAGAAGGGATTTATAAATTTACTGTCTTAGATACGGTAAATGGTTGTTTTGGTGTAGATAGTACCTTCGTCTTTGAAGACAGAATTAAACCAATTGCAAATGCTGGATTAGATTTAGAAATGGGTTGTAACGATGAATTCATAGCCTTGACTGGAGTTGGGTCTAATGGTGCAGAAGTAGAATGGACTACACCAAATGGTTCTTCCATTTTCTACCCAAATAGAGACCAACAAGAAGTCGCTAATGTAACCAGAGTCGGTACTTATATATTTACTGCCACTAATCAAATTAACGGTTGTATGGCAAGTGATACGATGATGATTAATGCAGATAATTCACTACCCGTAGCGCAAGTAGATAATTTAGCCATTATTGGTTGTGGCGCAGAATCTATAAAATTAGATGGTTCCAATTCTTCTCAAGGTATAAGTTTTGCTTACCGTTGGGAAGGACCAAGCAATGAGTTCCTCTCAGAAGAAGACACCATTATAGCTAGTACACCAGGAGATTATTTATTAATTGTAACAAATATTGATAACGATGATTGTATTTCCGATACTGTCACCGTAAAAGTGGAAGAAAATAAAACGTTACCGCCTGTTTCCATTACGGAAGTGTTGACTTTAAATTGTATGTCAGATTGTACCCCGTTAAATGCCAATGTACCAGCAGGAGATAATTATAGGTACGAATGGATTTCAGAGGACGGTATTATCTGTGAAGGAGAAAATACACCAACTGCATTGATTAAGTCCATCGGTGTATATAGAATAATGGTCACTGATTTAAGTAATAATTGCCAAAGTACTGCAGCAGGTATTGTAGGGGGAGATGGTACAGAAATTTTTGCCGATGCAGGCCCAAACCGTCAAATAGACTGTACAGCAGATTTAGTGACTTTGGACGGTCGAGGGTCTACCACTGGCGATATGGTCAGCTATTCCTGGAAAAATGAAACGGGGAATGAAATTTCTACAGAAACAACCGCAGCTGTTAATGAAGCGGGCGAATATACTTTAGAAATAATGGATGCTGCTACGGGGTGTAATGCTATAGGAAAAGTAGAAGTAACCATGGACCAAACGATACCTTTGGCAGAAGCAGGCGAAGCACCAGAAGTGACTGGTTGTGTCTTTCCTACTGGTCGACGATTAAATGGAAATGAATCAGATAGAGGAGATAATATTATTTATGCTTGGACTAGTACTAGCGATAATATAGTAGGAGATACCACAATTGCTGCTCCAGAAATTTCTGGTCCTGGGCTTTTTGTGTTAACCGTCACCAATAGAACAAATGGTTGTACGAGTACCGATGAAGTACAAGTACAAAGTGATGTATTGATTCCAATTGCTAACGCAGGCGCAGATAGGATGTTGACTTGTGATGACCCAATGACGACTCTAGCAGGTATTAGTGAAAATCCAGCAGATGGCAGCACTATTAATTGGTCTACAACGGACGGAAACATCCTTGGAGAAGCAGACCAATTATCCATTAATATTGATGCACCAGGTACTTATCTATTGACGATTCAAAGTCCTGATGGTTGCGATGGAACAGACGAGGTAATTGTTAGTTCAAATGTCGATTTACCAATGGCAAATGCAGGAGTTACAAGAACCATTTCTTGTAACAATCCATTAATTATCAATGGTTTCGGTGCAACAGGAGCTAATATTGACATTGAATGGTCTACAACTGGTGGAAATATTCTTAGCGGTGCTGATACTTATACGCCAGAAGTTGACCGAGGTGGTAGTTATATGTTGTCTGTTAGGAATACGGAAAATAATTGTGTGAATACGGCTTTGGTTTTAATTACAGCAGATGAACCACTACCAGATGCCCTTGCGGGTGAGGACGGCGGAGGCGGCGGCTGCCGAGGCCTTCCCCGCGGCAAGGCGCACCTCGGACGGGCGCAGAGACTCCATCACCGACTCGAGGGTGTCGGACTCGGGGCCGTCGCGGAAGGTGGCCAGGAGGGGGCGACTCTGTTGCGGGTTAGAACGTGAGGGAGGGGTTCTTCACGCCGCATTTTGATCTTGGACCAAATCTTCTATCGGTGTCCGAGGTGATCGCGGAAGAAGGTGCGCAGAGCACACAGGGCTTGGGTGAC
>JBGCFJ010000558.1:0-3640 GCA_045106885.1 Saprospiraceae bacterium | reverse complement strand
CTGAAAAAGGTACGGCAGGAGAGAAAGGAACGGGTTTAGGATTGACTTTAGTAAAAGAATTGGTGGAATTGAATAAAGGGTCGATATCGATTGATAGTTTAATGGGGAAAGGTTCTATTTTTAAAGTGGGGTTGCCTCTAGTGGTTTGAGAAAAATAAAAAATTGTCCGGCACTTTCTTAGTGCCGGACAATGAAAGTCGCAAGGAGCTAATACCCAGAAGCTATATTATTTATTCCCAGTAAAAACATAAGGACTATTCCCTTTAGAGCCGTGACAGAAGGCATCTGCATCCCATTTCCCACTTACTCTTTCCCATTTGCAAGAATTAGGGTTACAACTAAATTGGAGGTCACTCCAATAGACTCTATTGCATTTAAAACCACTAAATTTATTGTAAGCCCCTCCTTTGATGAATATGGATTGGTTTCCTTTACCTTGAGGCAACCGAAATTCTACCCAAGATTTGGCACTTATATTTCGAAAGGTCTCAGGAGGACAGTTACATCTTTCACTAAAATCAAAATTAGATTTTAGGATTCTATAGATTAATTTTTCGCCAGGATAATCCATAATAATTATCCCAAGATTTCGCTTGCCTGATTTCGTTCCAAGGTATTTATAAGCATCATTATTCGTTTCTCTTGCCACATGGGGAGGTGTCATTCCAATTGCTCCACTTAGATGATTTAAGACCCATTTTGAAGAATTTGCGGCTTTATCAATATATTTTTTGATCTCCTCCTTCTTTGATGGCAAAGTAGCCCAATCAGTACCTTTAGTTTGTTTATGAGCCAACCAATAAACCTTATATCTATCTTGAAGCTCCGTATCTGAATTATAGGTCATCCCATATCCTGCACAACCAGACTGGCACATCACATAAACTTTGCCTCTGACACTACCCAAAGTAGCATTTGAGTTCGTTCCCTGATATAAATATCGTTGATACTGATTAGCATAGGAATCCCAAATTTCTTGAAAAGACTTACTGCCTTCTTGGGGTGTATGCTCACTTTTTAGCCGCATAATGACTGCTTCCGTAGGGTTATTCTGTAAGAAGGCAGTAATCTCATTCATAACATCCCCAAACATTTGTTTTTGGAAATAGGCACCATGATGTATCGCAAAAGCATTTTTCGTTGGACGACACCTTATGTCAAAATATCTGATACCCGCTTCGAATTGTTCGGTGATGGTCCAGCTTTGGGTTTCCGCCACCAATCCACCATATCTAGCTCCAGAATCGTGAGTGCCTGGGATAGAAATATCTTTTAACAGCGTATTATTTGTTAAGCAACCCATCCAGTTTTTAGATGCTTGTTTTATCCAAGGGTGTGGATTTCCATTATTCGTAAAAGGAGACCCTGCTTCTTTATCTTCTGTTCTATAGGGAAATTCTGCTGGTGCAGATGTTGTCGTTCCAGTTTGAGCGTTGTTATTAGGAATTGCTTGAAAAGCCCAATGTCCAGTTTTTTGGTTGGCTCTATTCGCAGAAGCATTGGTTGATACCTTATATTTAGCGCCTTGTCCACAGGAAGCAAGACCACAGCAATCTAAATAACTGCCTTGACCATATAGATTTTTAAGGTGAATGGTTTGATTCGTATTTACTGGACTACCATTGCTCGCTCCAGTAGCAGCAACGATTTGCCAGTGACTTGTTTTGTGATTGACTCTATTAGCTGAGGTATTGGTAGTGACATTGTATTTAGTGCCTTTATCACAACCGCCACCAGGACCACAAGTGTCTAAATAAGTTCCTCCATTATATACATTTTTTAAATACACCACATCCCCTACTAAGACGGGAGTTCCAATACTTTTTCCAGTAACGGATAGTACTATCCAAGTTCCTGTTTTATATCCATCTCTGTTTGGTTGCGAATGCGTAATTACAGCGTATTTTGTTCCATTCCCACAACTAGCAAGACCACAAGCATCTAAATAACTTCCTTGATAGTGAAGGTTTTTGAGATAATAGCTATCACCATATTTTAAAGTTTGATTACTGGCGTTTAATAAAATTGGACCGAATGCTAAGCCCAAATAGCATAAAAATTTAAGAATGGTTTGGATTTTCATAGTAATTGTTGTTTGATAAAGGAAAAAATATAAGTAGATAGACGTTAGAAATTAGACACTAGAAGTTAGATAAATAGTTGAATTTCAATTATCTAACGTCCAGCGTCTAACGTCTTAAATCTGTCAACCTACTTAAGTAGTTCTACATATTTAATAAAAATATAAAACGATGATAATCAGCATACTATATTTTGTTATTGTCTAAATAAATACGTCAACCTACTTATCTGCACAGGGTGAATCTTTTTTACAAAGCGATCGCCAAGAAGGTACAGAGCAAGGTAGGTGCTAAGTAGTAGATAGTCTATCTGTACTAAGTGTCTATTTTGTGAATGCTGCTATCAGAGAAAAACCCTGTTCATAAGAAGAATGATTTATGATACTGTAAAGAGCTTACCGACTCAACACCATTCGCTTCGTCTCAAAAACCTCCCCGTCCACTACCAAAGAATAATAATAAGTTCCTGCTGGATAAGTAGCTGCTTTAATGGTCACCTGCCCGTTGCCTTTTTCCTGAATGTTGACCTTGCCCAATACTTTACCTTCTACTGTGGTGACTTGGATATAAGCGTCTTTCGAAGTTTCAGGAATAAAATAATTGACCACCGTATTTTCATTAAAAGGATTCGGTTGGTTTTGGTGGAGAGCAGGGGCTTTTTTAAGTTGTAGTTCATAATTAGCGTCTTTTGGATGGTCTGTCTTTTCTGTAAGGAGTTTTTCTACCATCGCTGATAAGGCAGTAATTTTGCTTTCAAGAGCAGTTACTTTTTCTTTTAAACGGTAATTTTCTTCGGTGATTTGCTGCACTATGCGGTCATTTTCCTTCACCCCAATCGTCACTAAACCCAACCAATCAGCTAAACTAACACCTAGTCGTTTGCCCCCTTTACCATTTGCGCTTTCATTCATGGTTACTTGCAATTCTTTGGGTAAAGTCTGGGCGATGACGCCAATGTGAGGGGCGGGTCTTTCTCTTTTTGCTTCCGTTTTATACCAAAAAGAAGCCGATTCTATTTTCCGAATTTGATTCATGTATCGGCTACTATTTTTAGCATCAATAGTTTTTATCCCCTTCTTTAACCTTCTATCACTTCCGACATTAAAGGCACTAGCATCAATGGGGGCAAAAGCAGAACCATTGGTTCTTACTACTGCAATGCCTCCAAAAACATCATCATTGGCAATTAAAGCTCCTCCTGCATTGGATACATCTGAGTATCGCAAAATAATTCCTCCCAAACCAGGTGTCGTACCTGTCATTTGAAGGTCGAGGGCAGATTTAAATGTTGATGCTTGAAAAGTTGACCTATCTACTTCAATTTTTGTATTCCCATTGACATGGAGTTTTTCGGCTGGATTAGTTGTTCCAATACCTACATTGCCGGTACTAGCGAAAGTAACAAAATCGGTTAGGGTTTCTCCTGTTCCGTCTTCCCCCCCTCTAAAACGTAAATCAGCCGAATTCATATACATTTCATAATCAAATCTACCTGTACCTGAACGCTCCAATCGAAAAGTTGGTGCATTATCCTCAGATATCGTTAATAACTGGCTAGG
>JBGCFJ010000557.1:0-2436 GCA_045106885.1 Saprospiraceae bacterium | reverse complement strand
CTCATCATTTAAGCTACCCTCGAATCACGGAACTAGACTCTGTAATTACAAAATTATTATAATAATTAATAAAACTAGCCATTTTCATTTTAGGTAAAATTAAGTAATTACCAGCCGTACTATCAGGGATAATTTCTTTTTTATAAGAAGGGTTTAATTGTTTTAAGATAGGCATAGGAATATCTAGGGCTTGAGAAATTTGTTCAAAAGAGAGCGCATTATAAATAGTCGCTACTTTTGTAAATTGCATTAAGTAATCCGTATCCGTTGCTTGTAATCCATAATCTTCATAATAATTCATCACATAGACCGCACAAGCTAAACGATTAATGTAATGTTGTGTCTGACGAGGGAAGTGGGTTTTAATTGTCCAGAAATCAGTACCATTTCCTAAACGCATAGCTTTTTGGACGCCACCACCACCGCAGTTATAAGCCGCCGCTGCTAAAGTCCAATCACCTAATAATTCATGTAAAAAAGTAAGGTATTTTAAAGCTGCTTGCGTTGATTTATGTGGGTCTTTTCTTTCATCGACTTGACTATTAATCAATAGACCATAACGGCGTGCAGTAGCAGGCATTAATTGCCATAAACCGACTGCGCCAGCAGAAGACCGAGCATTTGGGTCGAGTGCAGATTCAATAACCGTGATATATTTTAACTCTTCAGGTAAGTTATAAGCACGTAAATAATTTTCTATAATTGGAAAATAAATCTGAGCACGACCAATAATTTTTTGAGTTGTTTTTTTACCTCTGATAGTATAGCTTTCAATGTCATGCCGCATTGTTTCCGTAAACCTAAGGTCAAAAACACCCGCTTTTTGGAGCAGTCTATGTTTGATTTCTGGAGAAGTAGGTGCTGTTGGATTATTATTAGAAAGATTATAATTATTAGCAAAAACCATTGGTGATAGCAGTAACAAGCCAATAGTATTTGTGAGGGTACTAAGTAATTGCATCATGGGATGAAGGGTGTTAACTGATGTGTTGTTCTTACAACGTTTTTGTGATGATAAAAAATTTGTTACTTGTAAGGAGTATGAAAATGAAGTTGTATAAAATATTGATAAACAATAAATTAAATTTTATTCATCGTGATTTAATCCTTACAGTTTAGCCTGTTTAATAAATTTAAGTAGTTTAATTTTGGATAGTTTATTTGTGAAATAAGGATACCTAAAAAAGGGTATTTTTTATATTATAAATAAACACAATATGTTTATTCAATAATTAAGCCAACTTTTGTTAGGGATTGAATTTGATAGTTGTAAAGGGATTATAGGATAGGGGTTAATAGGGTGAAATTCATGGGGAAATATGGTCTTTGAGAAAAAAATAAAAAACTGCGCAAATTTTTTCTATAATGATTTCTAAAGCGTTCATTCTAATACATCGAAATTATTTTCTACCTAAAATATTGGCCAAATTTTTTAGGTGTTGCCTATGATTGTAGGTAATATGTAATAATCGTTAGCTACGAAAATGTCTGCTAGTTACCATTTTTTTAAGGTTTAAATTTAATTTTAAATATATGAAATAAGTGAATTGGTTTGTTTGTGTGGTCAAATGGGATATTCTACGACTTAATATTTAACAAGATGGAGAACATACGCTAAATAAACTTAGATGCCTAAGTTGTCGAAGAATGACTCTACTATCTTTTGTAATAAATAAAATCTATTAGTTTATAATTAAATTCAGTTTGGTTTATCAGTTTATATTATTCAACTTTACAAACCAAATAAAGCGTATTATTATAAATACTGCTTTTATAAACACCTTCTGAAATTAATAATATGGATTTTTTTAACCTTATCCGACAAGGAGAATTAGCGACTATACAAAAATTAGTAGCGGCTGATGCTACTTTATTACAACAAAAAGACCCAAGAGGATTTACGCCTTTAGTTATGGCAACTTATGCTTCTCAATATGAGGTGACCAAGTATCTCTTAGAAGCAGGTGCGGAAGTCAATGGACAAGATGCTGCTGGGAATACTGCTTTAATGGGCGTCTGTTATAAAGGACATGCAGCAATAGCCGAATTATTAATTACTCACGGAGCAGACGTAAACATCAAAAATAATTCAGGTGGAACAGCCTTAGGTTTTGCCAAACAATTTGGTCAAACCGATATGGCAAAAGTGCTCGTCGAAAACGGAGCGATATAGATTGGCTAGATGACCAATAAACTAATGACCGCAATTCTCATTTTGGAATTTTTAGTAACCCTATTATCCAGTAATTTCCTATTATTGGATAATTTCGGGGCAACCTTTGAGCAAACCTTCTAGCAAAATTGATTGTCGAATCAATTTTGGGAAATTACTGGAAGAAAGGCCAAGCCAAATTGAAAATTGCAGAATTAATGATTTTAATATCGCTAAAAATATGAATCTCAGCCAATTAGAATATATCATTGCGGTGGACAAAC
>JBGCFJ010000556.1:0-6319 GCA_045106885.1 Saprospiraceae bacterium | reverse complement strand
GTTTGTGCTGCCAATGCTCGTCATAACTTATCCGAACTTCTTTAATGGATTGTTGTTGATTTTTACCTTTTTCTAAAGGAATGGATAGTCTTAATTGACCATTAGCCGAGGCAATATGTGTTCTATTCCTAAAACTTCTTTTAATATAATTTTCGTGCTGCTCCAAGACTACACTAGGATGCAAAAAGAATTTTGAAAAATATTGAATGGAAGGAAAATAATGTAATTCTATCAATATGGGTACGCTTGGATTCATGGCGCAAAGGTAGGGAGAAAGGTGGAAAGGCGGAAGGGCTGAGAGGCGGAGAGGCGAAAAGGTAGTAAGTGGAAGACAATAGGCAGTAAAGCCTGATTTTCAATGCTGAAATTTTGCCTAAACACAGTTACTTGAATAGCCTCAGGTGGAAGGACTGAGAGGCCTCTCCGCCTTTCCGCCTACAACAAATCAGTCAGCAGTGGCAGTAGGCAGTAAAGCCTTGATTTTCAATGCTAAAATTTTGCCGAAACACAGTTATTTGAACAGCCTCAGGTGGAAGGGCTAAAAGACCTCTCCGCCCTTCAGCCCCTCCGCCTTTCTGCCTACAAAACATCAAAATCAGTAGCCGAAGTCGTTCGCTCCTCTGGAATCAAGTCCATAATTTTATATTTCATAAACAAATTAATTGTTGCTAAAACGTCTTTTTCGCAATAAGTGGTAATTCGTCTCAAATCATCCTCTTCCCAGAAAACCCGACCCACTTCACTACCATCAATATCATCTTTAGGAGTAGGAAAACCAAAGGCAGCCGCTAATAAACTAAGGGAAGTATAATTTTTATAATCCCCAAATTTCCACAACGTCAAAGTATCAATAAAATGAGCGACTTCCCAGGGTTTTTTACCTGCAATATCTAATGAATCAGGTAGTGGCAATTGATTGATTAGGAGTCGTCTACAGATATAAGGCATATCAAACTCTTTAATGTTATGTCCACAATAATGCGTCAATAGACCTTTTTTGTTTTTACCTGAACTAAAATATTGTCCAATCAAACCACTAAATTCTTGGAGTAATTTTTTCTCATCTCTATCCGCAAATGATTTTAATCGGATATGCCAATCTCCTTTTTTGGTGTCTTTTACCAAAAAACCAACGGAAATACAGACGATTTTACCAAATTCTGCAAAAATACCCGCTTTCTCAGGAAAAGTAACCGCCGCTTCTTCATCTGTTACTGGTTCCTCATATTTTTTTAAAATCCTTTTACTTTTTAATTTCCAGAATTTTTTAAGATTATCGTCTAACTCTTGGTATGTTTTGGTAGCGGACACACATTCTATATCCAAGAATAGGATGCTTCCAAGGTTTACATTATTCAACATTTTGTGTATTTTTAAATTGGTAGACAAGCTTAATAGAATCATTCGATGACTCGCTCAACTTTTGACCAATTTAGTGATAAATATTTAATTAATGATGAACGATGAACGATAAATGATGAATTGATAATAAAGATGAACGAAACTTCCTAATATTAATACTTGAAACGATACTCTTTCTACTAAGTTTTGGGCTGCCTGTCCCCTCCTAGTTCAGAAACTTACATTTTTTCCTACTACTCTTCGTGCGCAAAAAGAGTTCTTGGTTTTAAAATATTGGTTTTAATGTTTGATTAACCTCATAAAAAATGTACTGTAGAAAATTCTATTTGACGAATTCATAGTTTATCATTTATCATTCATAGTTTTAAATAACGGGTAAGTGTGGATAAAGGTATTAGGGTGGTATACTTAAAAAATACACCAAGTCAGACAAAATAAATAGGTCAGTATTCTTTGGGAATAGTCCGTTTATTTTTTGTCTAACTTGGGTAGAATCACAATCTCAAAACAAAAATAAAACTTATTTGATAATAAAAAAATAATTTTTAACTAAATTAATTACACTTTATCAAAAATATTAATTTGTCTACAAGATTAGTCCAGAAATGGCTTCAAAATAGAAGGTTATGGTTTTAATAATTCGCTGCAAAGTGTAAACGGAGCGTTTTTTTGGGTATAACGCCTTCCATATCCATTAATAAGTAAAAAATAAATATTTAATACAAGCAATAATTTGACACTTTAATACGCTATTAAAACCTAACTTTACACTTTAATTTTAATCAATAAACAAAAAAGTAAAGTTGGCTACGATTAATGATTTTGCCTATGATGGAATGATATACAAGGTTAAAGAAAATGTTAGACATTCAATTTGAAATACTTTTGAATCTATAATTTTACATTTTCGATTTCCCACAATGCTATCACCCCTTCATTAATCTTATTTTAAAATTTAACAACATGAGTAGCAGTAATTCAAAATCAAATCTATTCGCCATTGCAATGGTCGCTATTTTAGGACTATTAGGCTTGAGTGGATACTTATTTTTTGCTAACCAAAATTTGCAGGAAACAACAGAAAAATTAGCACAAGATATTAATACAAAAGGAAAAATTTATGACGAGCTAAATGATACGTATAATGAAGCTGTCGCTGAATTAGATGAAATGAAAGGCAATAATGAAGAATTAAATGCCTTAATCGAAAAGCAAAAAGACGAGTTAAAAGCTAAGAAAAATCAAATTAGTTCTTTATTGAGAACTAAAAACGATTACAAAAAAGCCCAGGCAGAAATGGGCGAAATGCGGACTCAATTAGACCAATACGTTGCTGAAGTAAATACGCTAAAGGCAGAAAATGAAGCCTTATTAGCAGAAAACACTGATTTAGACAATCAGAAAAAATCTTTAGAAAGAGATTTAACAGCTAAATCTGCTCAGAATGAGGAATTAGAAACAGCAAGGGCTCAATTGGTTTCCGAGAAAGAAGATTTAAGTACCCGTAATTCCATGCTTGATAAAAAAGTCAATATTGCCTCTGTTATCAAGGTAGGCGATGTTACTGCTACGGGTTGGAAATTGCGTAAAAACGGCAAGACTGCTAAGAAAAAATACGCTAAGAATGTTGACCGTTTGGAGCTTTGTTTTAATACTTCTGAAAATTTAGTAACCAATCCAGGAGATGAGACTTTTCATATTCGAATTATCACCCCTCTTGGCGAAACTTTAGCCGTTGAGGAAATGGGTTCTGGCATCCTTAAAGATGAATCGTCTAAAGAGGAAATGCGTTTTACTAAAGCTGAAACGGTTGATTATCAAAATGAAACAGGTAATATTTGCATGAATTGGGAGCCGACTACTGGTTTTGATAAAGGCTTGTATTCTGTAGAAATATACAATAAAGGATATATCGCTGGTCGTGGAGAGTTTAGATTGAAGTAAGAATAGTTTACAGTTTGCTCCGATACGCTATCTGAAGTGAACCATTTTCTGCTTCTGGATTCTGACCCAACATAAAATATAAAAAGCCCAAAGTTTTGACGAACTTTAGGCTTTTTGTATTTTTATAGAATATCTCTTTTTAAACTAAAGTAAAGACCTCTCTTTACTTCAAAAATCCAGCTTCTTCTAATATATTTTTAATAAAATCAGTCGATTTATTAAGTTTTTCACCAATAATTGCTATAGAATTTCCATCACTATATAAACGAATAGTTTGAAGAGTAATTTCTACGCCTATATTTTGTCCTTCCTTTAATCCTTCTTCTCGTCCCTCTTCTCGTCCTTCTTTAAAAGCTGTATTAACAACATTTGTCAAATCCCATAAATGTTTTAGACTTGTTTGATAAGCATCCCTTTCTTTTTTATCAAATTTAGCAACTTCAGAAATATTGAATAATTTTATAAAAGTAGTTTGTTGTAATTCAGTTGGTATATCTTCAATAATAGGAAGATTTTTAAATACCCACAACCATTTATCATAATGTGTTATACAGTCCTTTAATTCTTTATTAAATTTCGATAATTCTAAATAAATAAAATGGAGTTTATCATAAAAGACATGACAATCTTGATCTTTTAATTGTACATGATGATATAATTTATCTGCATCTGTTATTTCATCTTTAAAAGCAAAATTTAAAATACCTATCGTAAATACTGGATTCAATTCATAATTCCATTCGCCATTTTCTGTTTTACCCTTTTTTGCCATTTCCTGAATAGGAAATGAAGCATAATAAACGCTGCGGTCTTTAAAGTAATCTTGTCTTGCTTTTTGTAATTCAACAATAAAATGTTCGCCTTTAGCGGAAATACAATAAACATCAAAAATAGCCTTTCGATTTTCAGCTCCCTGTCCTAAATGCTCATTTTTAGAGAATTGTAAATCTTTAATTATATAATCTTTAGGCAAAATTTGGTTTAAAAAATCCATCAAAATATCCTTATTCGCCTCTTCTCCAAAGACTCGCTTAAAACCAAAATCGGTGAATAAATTAATATATTTCCCTTGAATTGCCATAAAATATTTTAAACAAAAATAAGCTAGAAGTTACTAATTTCCAAACATTTGTACTAGTTCGATTCTAAAATCACTTCTTTTAAAACTCCTATACAGCGCTCAATCTCTTCCAAATTCATAGCTGCAAAACCCATCCGCACACTATTCAAATCTTGATGAGGCGGATTATAATTACTGCCATCCGAGAAGAAAATTCCTTTTTGCATTAATTGTTTGCTTACTTGAGGTATGCTAATTCGGTTATCAAATTTCACCCAAACTGCCATTCCTCCCGTAGGTTGTTGAAATTCCACCAAATCCCCCAATTCTCTTTTTAACAACATACAGAAAAAGTCCCGCCGTTCTTTATAATGTCGCCAAGACTTTTTTAGATGTCGTCGAATCGTGCCATCTATGATTAAATCAGCAATCGTTTTTTCTAAAACATTATCGCCCTGTCTATCAAAAGTACGCCTCAATTTGGGTAATTCACGAATCAATCGAGCAGGCCCAACCAAATAACCGACTCTAAAAGCAGGCGCAATAATCTTAGTAAAAGAACCAAAATACAAAACTCTATCTTTCACATCGCCACTTGCCAAGGGCAAAACAGGGCTGTTGCCAAAATGAAAATCATAATCATAATCGTCTTCTAAAATAACAAAATTATACGCCTTTGCCATTTCTAATAATTGCAATCGCCTTTCTGGGCTGAGGGTCACCGTTGTAGGATGATGATGATGAGAGGTTACATAAATCGCTCGAATAGCCTGTTTTTTACAAATCTCCCGAATTTTCGCTACTTGAATCCCTTTTTTATCTACTGGAACCCGAACTAATTCACCGCCTAAATGCTCGACGACCATATTCGCAGTCTGGTAATTCGTTTCCCCTATAATCACTTTATCTCCTTTTCGAATACTCGCTGCGGCTGCCAAGTGAATCGCCATAATCGTGCCTCTGGTAATCAAAATATTGTCTACTTTGATATTCAATCCTCTAGTTTCATTTAACATTTTGACTAATTGTTGTCGCAAGTCTAAATTTCCAAACCCCTTCTTATAACTCAAATCATTCTCAAAAGCTAATTGTCGAACATTTCTAGCATAGCCTCTCGCCAATTCATCAATGGGTGCTAGTCGTACATCTGGTAACCCATCATCGAACCCAAAATTTGGATTAAATGCTCTGGGTAGTTTTAAATGTGGAAAATCGTAGAATTCAAATTGTTTAGTTGTTTCTAAATTACTCACTTCTCCTTTTTTTGTCCAGCTATTTGGCTTAACAATTGGAAAAGTGTTAACCACAAAAGTTCCTTTTTTCGGTTTGATAATCACCCAGCCCAAGGCTTCTAATTCTTCTAAAGATTTAGTGACCGTGTTCCGATTAAGTTGAAATAATTCCGCAAAAGTCCGACTGCTTGGCAATTTAGCACTCGCCGATAATTGTCCATTTTGAATGAGTTTGACTAACTCGTTGGTGAGTTGCAAATAGACGGGAGTTGCGGCTTTTCGGTCTAGGTGGATTAAATTATTATATGGCAGCATAGTTACAGGATGACAAGATTATGCAGGATTAACAAGATATTGGCTGCAAGGTAATTAGATTACTCAAGATTACTACCGACTATAATTATTTTTATCGTACATTATTCATAGGTTTTCAGTCCTATTAGAGCGTCAGCTAATAAGCTGATATTTTTTAGAGGTCAGAAGTCAGACCGAAAATTGAAATTTTCTGTCAGAAGTCAGATTAAACATAGGCAACCAACTGAATGTCAGAAATTTACATTTATTCAATCTGACTGCTGACCGTTTATTACATAAACTGTCAGACTGCTCACTTCTTTCTAGCTATCAATTTTCTTTCTGATTATATAATTAGAGTCTGTCCGTAAAGTCGATTTTGTTCCGCTCGTAACCACCAAATTTATTTGGTAGGTTCATAAATTAC
>JBGCFJ010000555.1:0-2838 GCA_045106885.1 Saprospiraceae bacterium | reverse complement strand
GATATAGCAATCTTTTTTCGGTCAATATCCCAACAGATTTAAATATTAGGTTGGGCCTGTATCAAAACATAAAATTTATGTACCATTTAGTCATTTAAGTCCATATAGTATTTGCTTAGTGACGAGGTAGAAATAAAGTGTGCCAGATTACGCAGTTATTTTTTCTTCTAAGGGCGCTTAAAAAACCGCATATAGCCAAGCTACATAAGGCTTTTTTAAGGGTTCTTAGAAGGAAATAAGAACAAGTAGTATGGCTCAATTTATTTCTGCGTCGTCACTAATATTAAAAATACATGATTAAGAAAATAATTTTTTGTTTTGTAACCGTACTTAGTTTGGTCGCTACTAGTTGTGGACAGCAACAAGGAACAGCGTTAAAACAAGGGGGGGAATTAGCAGATGTTCCAGCAATTGCAGATTATATTGAAGGGAAAGGTTTGGATAAATATGCGGTGGCAACTTTTGCAGGCGGTTGTTTTTGGTGTACCGAAGCTTCTTTTGAGCGAATTGAAGGCGTCAAAGAAGTGATAAGTGGATATTCTGGTGGAGAAATAAGCAATCCAGCCTATCGACTAGTAGCAAGTGGTGGTACAAAACATGCAGAGGCGATTCAAATTTACTACGATGATAAAGTCGTTTCTTTTGAGACTTTATTAGAAGTCTTCTACGTGGCACATGATGGGACGCAAGTGAATCGACAAGGGCCAGACCGTGGACCACAATACCGTTCAGAGATTTTTTATCATAATGAAGCGGAAAAGAACGCCGCAGAAAGCTATATTAAAAAACTCGATAATTCTGGAAAATATAGTCGACCTATTGCTACTTTAGTCACTGGTTACAAAGAATTTTGGGTAGCAGAAGCATATCACCAAGATTATTACCCAAGTCATCAAGACAATCCATATATCGCTAATGTCAGTAAGCCAAAAGTAGAGAAAGTAGAGCAAGTGTTTAAGGATATTTTAAAGGCGGCGTATAAAAGTAATAATCCTTAAAAAAAAATCTATGAAAAATATTCCAATGTTAACTTTAGTATTTGCCCTTGTCTTTTCCATTCAATTGAATGCGGGCAATGGGAATCCTGAAGAATTAGGGAAGGTCAGTTGGTTGAGAGATTTTGAAGTGGGCTTAGCTAAATCTGCTACTACCCAAAAGCCTGTATTTCTGTTGTTTCAAGAAGTACCAGGTTGTAGCACTTGCCGAAATTATGGACAAAATGTGCTGAGTCATCCGCTGATAGTAGAGGCGATTGAATCTTTATTTGTACCAGTGGCCGTTTTTAATAATAAAGGAGGAGCTGACGCAAAAGTGTTGAAATATTTTGGCGAACCGTCTTGGAATAATCCAGTGGTCAGAATTGTCAATAATAAAAAGCAGGATTTGATTCAACGAGTGAATGGAAATTATACTCGATTAGGGATTGTACAAGCCATGAGATTGGCGCTTCAAGTAGAAGATATAGCGGTGCCTGCTTATTTGACACTTTTAGAAGAGGAATTATTGGCGGAACAAACAGGGACAGAATCAGCCGTTTTTTCTATGTATTGTTTTTGGACAGGAGAGAAAGAAATCGGAAAACTAGACGGCGTATTAGAAACACAAGCTGGTTTTATGAATGGTCGAGAGGTTGTAAAAGTGAAGTTTGACCCTGAAAAAATTGAGTATCAACATTTATTAAAAAATGCGAATCAAGCTAGTTGTGCGAGTCATGTATATACCGATGATAAAACGCAAGCTAAAGCAGCTGAAAAGGTTATTGGGAAAGGAACGACTTCGGAAACTGGGAAGTTTAGACAAGACCGAGAACCAAAATATTACCTAGGAAAAACAGTTTATCGGTTTATCCCTATGACGCAGCTACAGGCAGTTAAAGCAAATAGCTTAATTGGGCGGCGGCAATTACCTGATGGGGTATTATCCCCTCGACAATTAACCTTGTTGAAAGCTATTCAAGCCAATCCGAATGGACAGTGGAAGGATAGAATTAATGCCGATTTTGTGACGGCTTGGGAGGAGGTTGCTAGTCAGCAAAAGGTTTAAGAATGATGAACGATGAACGATGAATTCGTTGTAAATTTTATAGAAAATCAATAAATAGGCTTTAATTTTATAAAAAAGGTGCTTTTCAATTTTAGAATTGAGGAGCATTTTTTGTTTCATTTCGACTTAGAGGACTACCCGTTTAAAGTTGGATACTCAAGTTTAGGATAGACAACGGAAAATCTATATTTTTCGACACTTGGAGAGGGTTGTGTAAAAAGTATCGCATTGTAATAAATTTTAATTCGTAACTAAATAAATTAGTGAAGACTGTTTGATTGTTATTGTAGTTGAATTGTTGTAAATTCTCAATACTGGTCAGGAGACCAGCGGATAGCAGTGTCTAGTCTGGAGACTAGACACATCGAGCGCCGATATTTCTAGTCTCCAGACTAGAAATCGCTATCTCGTCGTCTCCTGACGACACTCGTTTTGAGAACTTACGAATTGTTCTCGTAACATTTTGTCATACAACAATTTAATAATCAAACAATTTTAACAATCACTCACTAAATTATAAATAAGTTACAAAGATTAATTTTTATCAACTGAGGCTTTTTACACAACCCCTTGTCGAAAATGTCCATTCTTAGACGGGTAGCCAATTAGAATACTAAACAAACAATTTAAAAAAACTATTTTTGTACTTTATTTTTAGGGGCGAGGAAAATAATAACCTACCAGCCTGGCGGATTCTTTTTACTTTTAGCTGCGTTAAAATTATTCAACGTAGCAACGGCTATGCTGAATAAGCATCCCATCCGCAAGCGGTTCACAATCAGCGATTGTTCATCT
>JBGCFJ010000554.1:0-11364 GCA_045106885.1 Saprospiraceae bacterium | reverse complement strand
CGGCACCAACAGTAACAGATGCGCAAAATCAAACAGTAGAATGCGATGGAGCAGGCAACCAAACTGCTTTAGATGCCTGGTTAAATAATAATGGAGGGGCAACGGCAACAGACGATTGTGGCGAGGTAACATGGACAAATAACTTTACAGCCTTAACGGGTGATTGTCCAAGAAGTGCAACGGTAATTTTCACCGCCACAGATGAATGTGGCAATGAAAGTACGACAACGGCTACTTTTAGTATAGAAGATACGACGGCACCAACAGTAAGTGATGCAATTGACCAAACAGTAGAATGCGATGGAGCAGGCAACCAATCCGCTTTAGATACCTGGTTAAATACTAACGGAGGAGCAACGGCAACAGACGATTGTGGAGAGATAACATGGACAAATAACTTTACGGCATTAACAGGTGATTGTCCAAGAAGTGCCACTGTAATATTTACGGCAACGGATGAATGTGGCAATGAAAGTACAACAACCGCTACTTTCTCAATAGAAGATACGACTGCACCAACAGTAAGTGACGCAATTGACCAAACAGTAGAATGTGATGGCAATGGCAACACAAGCGAATTACAAGCATGGCTAAACAATAATGGAGGGGCAACCGCTACGGACATTTGCGGTAATGTCACTTGGGCAAATAACTTTACGGCCTTAACGGGGGATTGTCCTCCAACCGCAAGCGTAACATTTACGGCTACCGATGCGTGTGGTAACACAAGTCAAACCACCGCCACCTTCACCATCGAAGATACCACCGCCCCAAGCATAATAGATGCCCAAGATTTAACGATTGAATGTAGTGCCGTCGGAAATCAACAAGCACTACAAGCATGGTTAAGTAATAATGGTGGTGCAACAGCAAGTGATATTTGTGGATCCGTTATTTGGTCAAATGATTACACTCCAACAAACCTAGATAATTGTGGTACCCCTATTACTGTCACCTTTACGGCAAGTGATAAATGTGGCAATTCGACGACAACAAGCGCAAGTTTTGCGGTAACCGACAAAACGGTACCAACTATTGCTGGGGCACAAGATTTACAATTAAATTGTAGTGATGCGGGGAATCAGCAGCGATTACAATCGTGGTTAACAGGAAATGGAGGGGCAATTGCCACTGATGACTGTGGTATTATCAATTGGACCAATGATTTTGATGGCAATTTGCAGGCGGGTTGTACTGAGCCAATCGTGATAGTATTTGTAGCAACTGATGCTTGTGGAAATAGCGCACAAACAACGGCTTCCATTACCATTCTGGATAACCAAGCCCCGATACTAAGAGGCATTCCTTTTGACCAAACAGTTAGTTGTGAGTCCATTCCTGAAATAGCAATACCGATTGCTTTAGATGATTGTGATAGTGCCCCAACAATTGAATTTGAAGAGCAGAAGATTGAAGAAATAAACCCTGATAACTATATTTTACTAAGAATTTGGAGCGCCAAAGATATTTGTAATAATGTTACAGTTGATACACAAAAGATTACAGTTAATGACTTAATCGCCCCTGTTTTTCAAAATATTCCTGGCTTCTTAAATGTGGATGCAAGCAAAGGAGAAACGGTTCCTCCTGTTCCATCTAATATTACGGCCACGGATAATTGTGACCCTAATCCAAGTATTGAGTTTACGGAATCCGAGGTAATAGATAATTGTTCCAGAGTGATTACCCGAACTTGGGTGGCAACTGATGTGAGTGGCAATCAAACGACAGCTACGCAACAGCTTATTGTTTTAGAAGGCTTGTCGATTGCAATTAGCCCAGATGAAGTGAATTTATGTAAAAGTAATAGTGGACAAGCAGAAGTAATTGTTGAAACAGGCACGGCTCCTTTTACTTATTTATGGACGATTTCTGGGGGTGTTTTAGAAAATGAAACGCCCTCAAATCCTACGTTTATTATTGAAGAATCTGGTATTTATAAATTGGAGGTATCGGTAGAAGATGCAAGAGGTTGTGTCGCTAAATCTGAGGCAGATGTTATTGTAGTAGACCCCTTAGCGGCGGCTATTGAAGGCGATTCTATTTATTGTGAAGGAGAAACCATCCGCTTATTTGCTTATGGAGGGGATAAATGGGAATGGACAGGACCAAATGGGTTTACGTCTACGGAACAAAACGTAGAAATTCCGGATGCAAGATTGAACATGGACGGACTCTATACCGTCAAAATCGGTAATGCAGGAGGTTGTGAGGTTATTTTCTTCAGAGATGTAACCATTTTCCGTTCTTTGTCCACTACTGTTTCTAGCAATTCACCTATCTGCCAACAAGGTACTTTGAGATTATTCACAAGTGGTCAAAGTGATTATGAATATCAATGGACAGGACCAAATGGTTTCACTTCAGAGGAACAAAATCCTGTTCTTCCAAATATCGATTTTGACCCTGGTAATTATACCTTTGAAGTAGCGATTATTTCGCCAAATGGTTGTAGTGGAAGAGGGGTAACAGAAGTGACTATCACGGAAGGGGCAATCATAGAAATTTCTGACGATTTAACTTTATGTACAGGCGCAACAATTACTATAAATGCTACTGGAGGTACAGATTACTTCTGGCAAGGTCCTGCTAATTTTGTATCCCTTTCAGAAAGTGTCGTCATAGACAATGCAAGTCTGGATAATGCGGGTGCTTATAAAGTAGATATTGTTACCTCAAATGGCTGCTATTACCAAGATAGCATTTATGTAGGGATATTGACAACAGAAGCAATCAAGATTCATTCCAATCAACCTGTTTGTGAAGGTAAAACCTTAGCCTTGTCCGTTGATTTTCCTAATTCAGAAGTAGTGTGGGAAGGCCCTGGTGGATTTACGGCAATAGGTCATCAAATAGAGCTAGAAGCTGCGAACTTTGAAATGAATGGTGTTTATACCGCCAAGATAGTGGATTCGGAAGGTAATTGTTCTAGTAATGGTCGTATTGAAGTAGAAATAGTAGAAAATATTGAAGAGGTAGTGGTAGAGATAACACCTGTTGATTGTGACCTTTTAGGCGCTATTCAACTAGCTACGAATGCCGAATATACGTTCGATTGGGCAGATATGGAAGGAACAGAAAATCCGATGAACCGAGCCGATTTAGTCGCAGGCATTTATGAAGTGACGATTACCAATTCTGCAGGTTGTACTAGCGTTTTAGAGAATTTGGAAGTACTAACAACCTGTGACCGTTGTGTGAATCCACCTGTTATTTTGGAAAGAAACGTAACGGCTGCTACTTGTGGAGCAGCTAATGGTAGCATTGACATTATTACCGAAGAATCTCCACTCAATTATACCTTTAGTTGGAATTTAGATGGAGGGATTGCCTTAAATCAATTTGATAGTAAAAGAATCAATTTACCGAGTGGCTTATACATTATTACGATTACAGAAAATGAGAATAGTTTATGCCAAGTAATTGATACGATTAATCTAGCCCCCGAAGTAGGAGCGTCCGTAACAGTTGGCACAATCACCCCTGCTACTTGTCTGTCTGCCACAGGTTCAGTGAACATAGAAGGCCCTGATACTTACACTTATCAATGGAATGATGGAGGCACAGGGAGAGTTAGAACCGATTTACCTGCAAGAACTTATGAAATTACAGTGACAGATGAGACGGGTTGTAGCCAACTATTAACAGCGGAAGTAAGCAGCGAAGTAAGTTTTGAAACGGAGGTGATTATTAACACCGAGCCAGCATGTGGGGAAGAAAACGGTAGTGTAACCATCGAAGTAAGAGGGGGTAGTGGTGAGTATACGTTTAGTTGGGGAATAGGGAATCAACGGGATAATTTAGCACCTGGTATTTATGAGGTAGAAGTAACAGATAATGTGTTACAATGTACAGATTTTGTTGATTTCGTATTACAAAATACAGAAAAACAAAATACCCTTACGATTGGTCAAGCAAGTGATTTAGTATTGGATTGTGCGCAAAATTTATCCATAGAGGTTCAGACTTGGTTAAATTCGGCAGGGAATGCGCCAATTGATACCGCTTTTGGCACAGTCGTTTGGACGAATGATTTTGCGGGAACAATTCCGAAAGCTTGTGGTAATCCCTTGGTGGTGCAATTTGCCGCTATGGATGAATGTGGCAATACCGCACAAACAAGTGCCAGTCTGATTATTGAAGATAAAGTACCACCTGTTTTAACCGATGCACAAAATTTAAGTATAGGTTGTCAAGGAAATAATGACAATGTTTTAGCGCAGTGGTTGACGAATAATGGAGGGGCAATAGCCACAGATTTGTGTGGAACTATTAGTTGGACAAATGATTTTACGGGCATGACTGGCGGCAATTGCGAAGAACCAATAATCGTAAGGTTTACCGCTACCGATGAATGTGGGAATGCTGCTCAGACTAGTGCAAGTATCAATATAGAGGACAATAAAGCGCCTGATTTTGTGATGATTCCTGCGGATGAAACCATTAGTTGTGGAGTGATTCCTGATACCATTAGACCACAGATAGTTGATAATTGTGCGTTTGAACCGACCTTGACGTTAGTAGAACAGCTAATAGAGGGGGATTGTGTGGGTCAATATACGATTACAAGAACTTGGACAGCGACCGATGCTTGTAATAATTCGACGCAAGCCACACAAACCATTTTGGTAGAAGATACCGAAAAACCGATTTTTGAAAATGTACCTTCGGATATCAATATTGACCTAGGGGCAGCAATTCCAAGTCCTCCTATTCTGGTCGCAATGGATAATTGTGATGCCAATCCAAGCATTAGCTTGCAAGAAGAAGAAACGACGGACGACTGTGCTAGAATCATTACTAGAACATGGACAGCAGTTGATGCTTGTGGAAACAGTACGGCTACTAGTCAGCAAATTATTCAAGTACAAGAATTGGTTGTTGCCATTGAGCCTACAGAATTAAGGCTTTGTGAAGGAACAGTCGGAAATGTTGTAGCCATGATAGAAACGGGTGTGGCCCCTTATCAATATCAATGGGAAATAGCAGGTGGTTCGATTCAGACCCCTACTGCTGCTAACACTTCTTTCACTGTGGAGGAATCTGGCTTGTATGAAATGACGCTAAGGGTTACGGATGCCAATGGTTGTTCTGGAATTGCAAGGGCAACAGTTATTGTTTTCGACCCCTTATCGGTAAGCATAGAAGGAGATACGTTGTATTGTGAAGGCGAACCGATTGTTTTAGCAGTAGAAGGAGGCACCAATCATAGCTGGGAAGGGCCGAATGGATTTAGCTATACAGGACCACGCATGGAAATTCCAAATTCAAGCTTGAACATGAATGGGGAATATCGGGTAAGGGTAGAAAACGAAGGAGGCTGCGAGGCAATATTGTCTAAGAATATTAAAGTAGTACGTTCCTTATCCGTTTCAATTGCTAATGAGTCAACGGTTTGTGAAAATGGTAGCCTTTCTTTATTGGCATCAGGGCAAGCCAGTTATGATTATCAATGGGAAGGACCGAATGGATTTACTGCTACGGAGCAAGCTCCAATTATTTCAGCAGTTGATTTATCGCCTGGCAAATATACGTATCAGGTAACCGTCACCCCGCCTAACAGTTGTGGCGGAGTTGGGCTAACTGAAATAGAAGTAGTCGAAGGTACTGAAATAGAAGTATCCGAAGATATGGTCATTTGTGAAGGGGAAAGCATTGCCTTAAATGCGACAGGAGGGGTAGATTACTTCTGGAAAGGACCAAATAATTTTGTTGACTTGGCAGCAAATCCTATCCTTGAAAATGCAACAACAGCAGAGGCTGGTGTTTATGTGGTAGAAATACAAGGAAATGGTAATTGTCAATACATTGATAGTGTTTTTATAACTGTTTTAACACCTGAATCCATTGAAATAAATACGAACCAACCTGTTTGTTCAGGAGGAGAATTACGCCTTTCTGTTCCCTATCCAAATGCAAGGTACCAATGGTCTGGCCCAAATAATTTCAGGGCTACGACCCAAGAAATAGCTATTGATAATGTAAGTGCCTTAAATGATGGAATCTATCAAGTTACTGTTAGTGGTGGCGAAGGAAATTGTAGTAGTAGCAATGAAATCACAATAGAAATAGAAGAAAATATAGCTGAAATCACCCCAATTATTACCCCGATAGATTGTGATAATGGGGGAAGTATTCGATTTGAAAATGCAGCTAATTATACCTTTACTTGGGCAGATTTAGCGGAAACGGATCATCCAAGGAATCGAACGGATTTGGCAGAAGGTATTTATGAAGTAAGCATCACGAATGCTGCGGGTTGTACCGAAGTACTAGAAAATTTAAGCATCAGTGATAATTGTACTAGTTGTCAGAACCCACCAGTCATTGCCGATATAAAAATAAAAGCAGCTACTTGTGGAGCAGCAGATGGTGGTTTAGATATATTAATGACTGAAAATGCGGTCAATTATACTTTTGAATGGAGTCGGGAAGAGGGTATTTCTTTGAGTCAATTTAATAATAAAAGAATCAACCTACCAAGTGGTAATTATGCGCTTACGATTACGGAAAAAGCAGCACCTCTTTGTTTGATAGTAGAAGATATAATTATACCAAATAGTGAGGCAAATGCAAGGGTTCAAATAGATTCGATTCAAGCTGTTTCTTGTTATGGCGAACAAGATGGTGAAGTATTCTTTACGGTAAGTACAAGCGAAGATTTTGACTTACCTTACACAGCAAGCATAGTAGGAGCAGGGGATAAAAGTTTAGAAAACGGAGAATTACCAAGTGGTAGTCATTGCTTATTAATTTATGATAATAATGGCTGCCTAGCAGCGAATGCTTGTTTTGAGGTTACGAAGCCAAGCGAATTGCGTATTCTTGATTTAGCCTTACAAAACCAATCTTGTACGGCTCTTGGAACTGCTACTATTAAGGTAGAAGGTGGCATAGTGCCTTATACTATCGAATGGATGAATTTAGCAGATAGGGGCCTAATGAATAGGGAAGAATTATCAGCAGGTCAATATGAAGTATTTGTAAAGGATGAGCAAGGATGTCAGCAAAGTAGGACTTTTGAAATTAGTAAAGAAAGTTGTGATACGACCATTAATCCAGTAGATACGATTGTTAACCCGATTGATACGCTGAACGCCTGTAATCCACCAAACCAAGCAGTTGATGTAGATTGTGATGGAGATGGCTTGACCAATAATGAGGAATTAACGGGAATAGATGATAGCACTACGGTAAAAATTCCAACAGGCATTACCAATCCAAGTGACCCGACTAATATGCTGCCTGTGGATACGACACTTAATCCAGTAGATACAATAGTGAACCCGATAGATACCATTAGTTGTGAAGAACTATGGGAAATTACTTCTGATACACTAGCCTTAGATAATTGTGAAGAAAAGATAAATTATTGCCTAAACATTCCGCTTGTAGGAGTAGATAATTATACATTATTAGATAATGGAGGACCTCTTGAAACGACGACTTGTATCTCTGAAGCCACTAGTTATTTCTATTCTTATGGGACGATGCTCAATTTAGAAAAAGAGCGAGTATTTGAGATAAAAGATTGGACAGTCAATGGACAGACTTATAGCGCAAGCATAACAGGTATTCAAGAATTAGTAGATTCCCTTTCAATTTGGGATACGACTGCTGATTGGGAAGTAGACACGGTTGGTAAATTAATTGTAGGCGGTTTATTTTCCTCTAACTATAGCCAATTGACCATTCAAGATGGAATTTCTTTTGTCAGTGCTATTTTTGGTATCAATAGTTTTTCTACTGATTTATCTATAGCATCATTACTAGGCGAGGGCAAGTATTTAATAACTGCTAGGCATCAAACAACGGGTTGTGCAGATACGCTAGAGGTATTAGTTGATTGTTTGCTAGACAGCATCCCTGAAATTATTGATACGATACCGAATACAGCATTAGTGGATACCTTATTTATTACGCTAGGTACAGCAACAGATTCCTTGCTTTGCTTGGATACGCTCTTTGCAATGAATTATATGATAGAAGATTGTTCAGATCATACGCCTAATTTTAGCGAGTTAATACTCCAAGGCAATCAATGTCTACAGTTAAAAGGGAATACTGTTGGTGTAGATACTTTCTGTCTGTATGCCTGCGATTCCTTAATGAATTGCCGAACCATTTATTTAGAAGTAAAAATAGAAAACCGACCGCTACCAAATTTACAAGATGATTTAGTAGAAGTACTAAAAGACGAACCAAAAACTATTTTTCTAATTGAAAACGATAACATTAATGGTCAATTAGAAGAATTTGGTATCATTATCGCACCAGAGAATGGAACGCTAGTACTCCCCCCCGATGCACAATCTGTTATTTATAGCCCCTTACTTGATAATTGCGGCGAACGAGACACTTTCCTATATTTTGTTACCAATGAATTTGGTTCAGATACCGCTATGGTTCAGATAGAAATCCTTTGCGAAGCGCTGACTGTTTATTCCGGGTTTTCTCCGAATGGAGATGGTATCAATGATTATTTCAAAATTAAAGGCATCGAAAATTTCCCAATAAATGAGGTATCTATTTTTAGCCGTTGGGGCAACATGGTTTATAACCAGCAAGGCTATTCTAACGAAGAACCTTGGGACGGGACAATGGAAGATAAATTGCTGCCAGATGGCACTTATTTCTATGTGTTAAGCATTGAAGGAAGAGAACCAATGAGTGGTTATGTACAGATTCATCGCTAAACACTTTATAAAATTAAACAGTATGAATTTACGGAATTGTAAAAGAACACAAGCACCAAAGTGGTGGTTATTTTTGTTATTATTAACAACGATAGCTACTGCTACTTTTGCTCAAATGGAAGTCAAAGACGTTTCTGCACCTCCTTATAATGCAGAAAGCTTAATCTATAATGAATTGCTTGGAGAAGGGGTTCAAATTACCAACGTTGTCTATGAAGGAACAAATAATAGCGTTGGTTTTTTCTCTAATGCTAGTAATTCTATTGGCTTAGAAAGTGGTGTTTTGTTAACAACAGGTTCGGTGAGTACAGTAGGTGCTAATATTGGTGTCGAACAAGTTGGTTCGGTGCAAGCATCCGTTGATAATGGGAGTGTTGTCCAAGATGCGGACATGACGACTTTAGCTGATTTTTCTTTATTTAATATTTCAAAATATACCATCACATTTATTCCTTCTTCGGATTCTATTAGATTCCGTTATGTGTTTGCCTCCGAAGAATATCCAGAATTTGTTTGCTCAGATTATAATGACATTTTTGGATTCTTTATTAGTGGCCCAGGCATTAATGGTGTTTATGAGAATAATGCGGAAAATATTGCTCTTATTCCTGGCACAGATTTACCTGTAAAAATTAATAATGTCAACGGTGGAGTAGTCGGGGATCAAGGTACCCTGGGTAATTGCCAAAATGGAAATGGATTCTTAGATTTTTCAGAATTTTATAATGATAATGATGGTAGCAATCAACAACCTGTTTTTGATGGCTTTTTAAACGTATTTACGGCTTCTGCCAAAGTAATTCCATGTAGTACTTATACCATTAAGTTGGTCGTGGCAGACCAAGGCGACCCACAAAGAGATTCTGGCGTTTTCTTAGAAGCCAAAAGTTTTTCTTCTGAATTTATTTCTGCTAATGTGATGACAGAAAGCATTGATGGAACCATCATTGAAGGTTGTACTGATGCGATTATTGAAATTAAAATTCCAAGCCCTTTAGCTACGGACTTGAATTTAGACATAAATGTATTTGGCGAGGCAGTCGAAGGTACTGATTTTAATGATTTTCCCAACGCCATCATTCCTGCTGGTCAAACAACGACAACTATCAATATTTCTGCTATAGAAGATGGGGTGGTAGAAGGACTAGAAAGTGTTTTTTTTGACATTCAATTAAATCAATGTTTTAGAGATACTTTCTCTTTATTAATAAGTGATAATTTAATTCCTGAAATAAATTTAGGTAGAGATACATCGGTTTGTTCAGGAACAACACTAAGTCTTAATGCGGCTAATTTGAATAATAATTTGCCTCCACCTGCTACTTTTAATGCCGAAAATACAAATGTACCCATTATTAGCCCGCCCCCAGGCGCATCCCCAATGGAGGCATCTGTACCTTTAACCGTTGCTGGTGCTCGCCCTTTGACTTTAGGACCAGATTTGATTCAATCGGTTTGTATCAATATTGACCATAATAGACTACAAGATTTAGAGATTTATCTACAAGCACCTGATGGGCAATTGATGGCTTTATCAACGGATAATGGAGGGACAGCTGCCAATTATAATAACACTTGTTTTACAGCTGATGCGGTTACTTCTATACGAGATGGTATTGCCCCTTTTTCAGGTAGTTTTTTACCAGAAGGTCAATGGGATAATCTTTGGGCCAATGACAGCCCCTTAAATGGGATATGGAATTTAGTCGTTATTGATGAACAATTCGGTTTCAATGGTATTATAACCGACTGGTCTATCACCTTCAACAACATAGCTAGGTATACCTATAGTTGGGAAAATACAGTTGGTTTATCTTGTACGGATTGCCCTAATCCAACAGTTAGTCCTACGGTATCAACAGATTATATTTTAAATGCAACCGATAATTATGGTTGTATTTCGAGTGATACACTTTCTGCAATAATTTATCAAGACATAGATACTGCTCCAACTGTTACTTGTACCAATCAAACTTTTGATGCGCTTACTTTTACTTGGGATACCATACCTGGTGGTTTAACTTATGAAATTAATATAAATAATACTAACTGGACAGCTATCGCTAAAAGTGAAACTACTTATGAAGTAGAGAATTTAGACTTAAACGAAATGGTCAATTTTGCTGTGCGTGCCACAGGCGGTTGTAATAGTATGGAAGGGAGTACAAATTGTACAACCCTTAATTGCACAGAGATTACTTTAGCTAATGAAGACGTAAAAAACCTAACTTGTTCGGATGCTATGGATGGGCAAATTCAAATTACGGCAATGGGGGACAATCCTCCTTTTCAATATGACTTGAATGGAACCACTAATGCAACAGGGCTTTTTGATGGATTGCTTGTAGGGAATTATACCGTTATGGTTACAGATGCTTTAGACTGTAGCAATAATTTTGATTACACCATTAACGCACCTGATGCCTTAACATTAATACCAATTACCATCGCAGATATTGGTTGTAATGGAGAAGAAGGAATGGCAACGGTGAGTATTACAGGAGGAACGGCTCCTTATACTTTTGATTGGAGTACAGGTGCAACGGATTCA
The DNA here is from genome assembly GCA_045106885.1 of Saprospiraceae bacterium. Lineage (GTDB taxonomy): Bacteria > Bacteroidota > Bacteroidia > Chitinophagales > Saprospiraceae > JAFMDF01. Next base: position 117 of record JBGCFJ010000554.1, on the reverse strand, counting down.
ATTATCAGTAGTCCAATAGGCGGCGATTTTACAGTAAATATTACGGATGCCAATAATTGCGAAATGATGGGCATGGTTACGATTGCTGATAAAATTCCAATGACAATAAGTGTTGAT
>JBGCFJ010000553.1:0-6478 GCA_045106885.1 Saprospiraceae bacterium | reverse complement strand
CCGGATTATTTATCTTTCCATTGTAATTTTTTTATTTCTGCCCTAAAATTCGATTCAATATTTTCTGTGTTATCAAGTAAGTCGGCTTAACACCGTCTAATCCCAAGCTTCCAGAGGCGAGTGTTTTACCAGTTTCTAGCGGATTATCCGACGCATAATAAGCATATCGTAAAATGACATTTGGGCTAATACTATTTCTAATTTTAGAAGCAGCTTGAATGGCTTTCTGGTAATTTGCGCCTTCCATTTCTAAGCCAATTGCTTGCCAAGAAGATTTTAGGAAGTACCGAAAAACATCTCGGTTTTGTAAAGAAGTACCAAGAACTGTAATCATTGGGCCACCGACTACTTGCAAACCATTTCCTTCAAATTCTGCGACAGAAAAATCATTTTCAAAAGGGTAATTATCTGCAATACCTTCAAAAACATGAGCATTCGGAATCATAATATCGCCTTTACCCCCTTTCAAAATACCTGCTTTACCCATGATAGAAATAGAGACAATATCTAATCGTATTTTTTGGTCTTCAAAATCATAGGGTTTCAACAATTCATCCATCGTTTCATAAGCCTGTTCACCAAAGGCATAATCCATGACAATAATAACAGGTTTCTGCTTTTTAATATATTTTTCGTCTAATTGTATTTCGGAGAGTAGTATTGTGGCTTTTATTTTTTGCGTATCAAAAATCTGAACAGAAATATTCGTGCCACTTGTGTCGTCTAATTGGTACATACCATTTTTAAGGGCATATTGCTTAATCTTTTCTCGAAGTGGGGCTCCACTATTACCGCTCAATTCTCTAGCTAAGTTCTCTAAAGAATTATTTATCTTTTTATGTCCTTTCAGCGCCCCCCTACCATAAATCGAATTCATAACGCTATGCAAATTAGCGCTGATAATATGTATTGGGCGATTTAATAATGCTTTTTCTTGTAGAAATTGTTTGATGTGCTGCGCCCATTGTTCTCCGTAAATATGATGGCCAATTTTTTCTCTGAGCGCAGAAGAAAAAGAAATTTCCCTATCATTTTTCTCATCTTCTTCTTGCATAGACAATTGCCCCAACCAATAGGTAATGTGAAAAATACTATTCACTTTTGGGCTTTTAGCAAAACGCTCACAAGCATCAACCGTATCATTATAAGTTCGGCCTAATAAAGTACTTAAGTAAGTGTAAGCAACTTCTTTATTAAATCCTTCTTCTTTTTCTTCTTCTTTGAGCACAATTTCTTCCAATCTCAACCATTCTCTTTTTTTCTCCCCTCGATGATTGAGGCTATTTTGTCTAATTTTTTCCGATTCGATGTACATAAAAGTCAAGTGCGTCAAAATATCATAAATATCGCTTCGACCTCTCGTCATTTCTACAAACATCTGTTCGTCGTCAATTCTATAACAGTTTCTTCTTCTTTTGGCTGGAATAATCGGCGCAAAACTAGAATCCTCAAACCCTTCTCTAGAAATCAATCGAACATATCGACACTCTTCTATCCCTACAGGCAGTCGTTCAAAAATATATAACAATCCATCTAGTTCAACTTGTTCTGGGTCATTGATAGAGCCATAAATCTCTGGCTGTAATGCTTGTAAAGCTTCTATCATCGCTTCTCCAGAAACCCCTAAAGGTTTATAACTACCTCGAATAAAAAGGTGTCTCATAGCGATATACAAGCGTTGGATAGCTTCTCTAGACTCTTGAGCTCGGGTACGTTTTAGTTGTTTCATCAATTTGTGTTATCGGTTATCGGTTATCAGTTGTCGGTTGTCAGTTGTCTAAACTGACAACGGATAACCGACAACTCATAACAGGTAACTGCTTAATAAAAATAGGTCTGTAGCCAATCCCAAATAGCTACTCTCTCTTTAACTAAATAAAGTAACAACGCAATAGTAAAGAAGAAAATTCCCAATTTCCAATTACGAATACCTTTTGCTAATTTTTCTCTTCGACTTTTGTATCGATGCCTACCTGAATATGCCATAAAATTATGATGCTCTAGTGCCAAGCGCTGCTTGGTATTTTGTAATATTATTTAGGAGACTCTGTTTTCACCAAGAAAAAATTGGCGCTACAGAAAACCTTTGCAAAGATAAGAAACCCTACTCTTTCAAAAAGGGTACAATAAACTGGCTTTATATTTGATAAATATTTAATACAAAAATAGTTTTGTCAATACTTGAGTTAAAAATCGCATGATTAGCAAAAATGTTATATTTTTAACCATGAGAAACGGAAAGAAAGTAATGCCCCTCTTTATCCGTCAACGAAACTACTAACTGAGCAACCAAAGATTGACGATTTTGAACAGACGTTATCCAACACTATTTTTATTATTTTTGTTAGCCTGGACCAACCTCCTAGCTCAACAGCAGCGCCTACCCAAAGAAAAGATTCCTGTAGAAATTGAGTTTTCTGACCAAGGTGGTTATTACGAAGAAGAAGTAATTCTAGAATTGCGTTCCTCTGGAGCGGATATCTATTATACGACGGATGGTTCTTTACCCACCGAAAAAACGGAAAAGTACGAATTTCCAATTGTCATACCCAAAACAACGGTTATTCGAGCAAGGGCATTTAAAAATAAAAAAGAAAGTGAAATCTATGGGCATACCTACTTTTTAGAAGAACCACTCAATAGTTTCCCCACTGTCTCACTAAGTATCTCTCCTTGGGTGTTATTTGACCCAGAGGTTGGTATATTTATGAATGGTCCTGATGCGATTGATTCTATTTGGCGTAAACCAGGCGCCAATTTTTGGAGTCGTTCTGAAAAAATCATCAATTCGGAGATTTATGAGGCAGATGGTAAATGTGTTTTCCGTAGTACAACGGGTTTTCGATTATTTGGTGGAATGAGTCGTTTGTTCCCTCAAAAATCCATGGTATTAGTCAGTAGAGACGAATATGGAGAAAAGCGAATTAAACATAAGATTTTTGGTAAAAAACAACCTGCTAAATATAAATTTTTAGTCCTCCGGAATTCTGGGAGTGACTGGGGAAAATCACATTTTCGGGATGCGTTTATGACGGATTTGGTTAAGCATTGGGACATGGAAATACAGGCAGACCGACCTGCGCATGTTTATATCAATGGCAAATACTGGGGAATTTATCACATTAGAGAGAAAGTCAATCGTTATTTTCTAGCATCTCATTGGGGCAACGATAAAGATAGTTTAGATTTAATTGAGCATAGATTATCTCGTAAAAGAGGCAGTAAAAAGCATTATCAACGAATGCTTGATTTCCTAGAAGAGAATGATTTGAGTCAAGCAAAAAATTATGCCTATATCCAAACTCAAATGGATGTAGATAATTTTATGAATTATAAAGTAGCGCAAATTTTTTATGATAATGTAGATGCAGGTGGAAATATCAAGTATTGGCGTCCACAAACAGAAGATGGCCGTTGGCGTTGGATTTTATATGATACAGATTGGGGATTTGGTTTACATGACAAAACAGCTTACAAACACAATAGTCTAGATTTTCATACAGAACCAGAAGGACCTAATTGGCCGAATCCACCTTGGAGTACTTTTATTTTAAGAAAATTATTGGATAACGAAGAATTTAAGCAAGAGTTCATCAATCGCTTTGCAGACCAGATGAACTATTCTTTCCAACCGCAAAGAGTGCTCACTTTTATTGAAAAACATTATCGACAACTGAAACCAGAAATGCCTAAGCACCTTAAACGTTGGCGACTGAGTCAACGAAAATGGGAAGAGCAAGTGCAGATTATGCGGACCTTTGGAAAGAAACGACCTCATTATATGCGTATGCATTTAATGGAAAAATTTAATACTGGTAAAGCAGTAAAGTTAAACCTTGCTTGTACTGAAGGAGGTAAGATTCGACTCAATCATAATCTAGAAATCAAGTCTAATAAACCTTTTAGTGGTGTTTATTTTGAACGAGTACCAGTACATATCGAAGCCGACCCTAAATTAGGCTATCAGTTTTCTCACTGGGAAGGAATTAATGTAGATAAAGGAACGAGAGAATTGACGATGGCTTTATTAGAAGAAGTTTCCTCGTTAAGAGCAGTTTTTAAGAAAATAGTTAATCCGATTGCTGGACAAATTATGTTCAACGAGATTAGTTGTAATAATAAAAAAACGGGTGATTGGGTAGAAATCTATAATCATTCAGATAAAAATGTCAATTTAAAAGATTGGATTTTTGCGGATAATAAAAATAGTTATCGTTTGCCATCAGTCGTTTTGGAATCGAAAGGTTATGTAACAATTTGTCAAGATTCCGTAAAGTTTGCTAACAAATTCCCTAATTATGCGAATGTTAGGGGTAATTTGGGTTTTGGATTAAGTAAGAGAAAAGAAAAATTAAGTCTCTATGATAATGAAGGGGCCTCTGTAGATAAGTTTTATTACGACTTAATTCCAAGAGATTCTGCCTTTACTTTAAACCTACTATTACCTAATTTAAATAACGGAGATATTGAAAATTGGGAAGCCTTAGTTGGAACAGGTTCGCCAAATAGGCCCAATAAGTATTATCTAGAAAGTAGAATTCAAGCACAACAAGAAGTTTGGATGCGAGTCGGTGCTGCTGCTGGTGTACTTTTACTATTGTCTTTTATGTTATGGATGAAACGGCGGCAAGATTATTTAGAACGGGTTCGTAAAAATTAAAAATAAAAACAACTTTAGGGACTTAGCAAATAATAACCTACGCATTTTACTTGCTAACTCCCTTACCGTTTTTAATAGCCATCGTATAGATTCATACGATGGCTATTTTTTTTCTACTTTTGTCAATTTAAAGCTAACCCAATCTATATTGAGTCATCATCTATTTATTCAAGTCATAATTACCCTACTATTTGTTGCGTTATTCGCTCAATTATCCATTGATGTTCCTGTAGGCGAAAGTAGTATCCCAATTACAGGTCAGACTTTTGCCGTATTATTAAGTGCTTATTGGTTAGGTCGAAAAATGGGTACTATGGTCATTCTTACTTATGTCCTACTAGGCGTAATTGGATTCCCCATATTTGCAGATGGAAAATCAGGCTGGAGCGTATTAATGGGTGGAAGTGGTGGCTTTTTAATAGGATTTATTGTTGCAGCCTATGTTGTTGGATATTTAGGAGAAAAGGATTGGCCATTTAGTTTTATCAAAAGCTTAATAGCTATGACGCTTGGAACGGTCATTATTTTATTTTTTGGTGTCGGTCGTTTAACCAATTTATATGATTTAGAAAAAGGATTAGCTTATGGGTTTTATCCTTTTTGGAAAGGCGCTATCCTAAAAATCATACTAGGTGCTACTATAATACCTTTGTATTATCAGTTGAAAAAGTAAGTGGTTCATTAGGTAATAATTTATCAATACAGTCTAAGTGTAAAACAGTAGGACTATCAGGAGAAGAGATATACATTGGATGAAATTTTACATTAGTTGCCATATCTTTTCCAATATAAGAAGTATTCGTATGAATCAATTGATTATAGCTTTCATCAAATCCTTTGAGCATAACCATAAATTCTCCATGCATTTCGGTTATCTCTGACAACGTTTTTCCAAAAAGCGGACTTCCTTTAGTAATCGGATGAACAATTGTCCAATTCAATGGAAATAAAAATACTTTACTTCGTTCTAATTTTAAGTTGGCATAATGTCGTTTCATATCCTTCCCATCCCTTTCTAACCAAGTAAAAATTACAGAAGCTTCTAAATCAATAATTTTATGAGAACGGGTATTAACAATACGAAATTGGAAGCAATGTAATCCTTCTTTATAAGTTGTTAGTAGTGCCTTTTTACTAAAGGTAATATGCGAACGAGGTTTAGAAAATCGAGCAAAAAATAAACCTGTAATTAAGGCAAAAGCGACTAATCCAACCGAAGCACAAAGCGAAGCAACAAAATTAGCAGAAATACCAACTGGGTTAATACCACCATATCCAACAGTCGTAAAGGTTTGAACACTAAAAAAGAAAGCATACAAAAAATCATTAATGAAATTACCTTTTGGCACACCATTCAACTGTTCCACACCAATCAACATAAACAAACCTGCAAATAGCGCATTAATCAATATAAAAAACGCCAAAGAAAATAAAGTAAATCTGGTGCTAGACATACCTAATAATAATTGATAGGGCGTCCACGTTTTTCTTCCTTTCCTAATAATATTAAACGAACCGTCTTTATTGATTAGTCGTTCTCCTGCTTCTGTAATTTTAGAACCAAATCCCAAATCATTGAAAGGAGTATTTTTAAAGGGTTGTTTGATATTAAATTCCATCAAGTATGTTTTAAAAAGTTTAATTTTTACAGTTAAGTAGTTAGTCCAGTTAATACTATCGGGTAGCATATCATACGTAACAGCCAAATTTATTTGGCTAGTTCAACTGTAAATTATCCGTTGATTCTCAATGAACAGACTTGCGAAGTTTTCAAAACTTAGAAAGCCTTATTTTTCAATAACTTAGACTTCCCAAGTT
>JBGCFJ010000552.1:0-5881 GCA_045106885.1 Saprospiraceae bacterium | reverse complement strand
TGACGGCTAGGGCTGCGAATTATGCGGTGGAGCAACTTAAAAAAGGAGAACTTTCTTAGTAATTTTCAATTTTCAATTTAAAATTTTCAAATGACGAGTAAAACGTAACGTGGAAATTCATTTCTAAGCGACGAATGCTTTTCAAAAAAATACGATACCTATCCGTTGGGGTTGGAAAATATCAACTACTTTTTGGACTAGATAAACTTGTCAACCATTTTATCACATTTTAAGAAAATAGGAAAGTAAATTGATATTAAAATAACCACTAATCATGCTGTTTTATAACGCAGAAACTAAGAGGTCTTCCTTTTTGAAAATTGAAAATTATAAATTGAAAATTGAAAATTGACAAAACCCTTTCTTACTTTTGGGATTTAGATAACTTACATTTATCGAAACAACAAAAATGGCGGATTATAAAAATATAGCTTATCATCAACAAGGCCCAATAGCGGTCATTATCTTGAATCGACCAGAAGCAATGAATGCTCTTAGTCCTCAATTGGTAGAAGAATTGCGAGCGGCAATGGAACTTGCTGCAAATGATACTGAAGTAAGAATCGTTATGGTCACAGGGGCAGGACGTGCTTGGTCAGCAGGGATTGACTTAAAAGCCTTAAATGCGGGTATTAAAAATGGCGCATTTACTGCGGATAAAGTACTAAAAGATGGAGAAGCTATTATTCATTTGTTACAAACGATGCCTAAACCAACGATTGCAGTGGTTAATGGTTTTTGTTATACGGGCGCAATGGAATTAATGATGGCTTTTGATATTGTAATTGCCGCAGAAGAAGCTAAAATTGGAGATACGCACGCTAAATGGGGCGTCATTCCTAAATGGGGAATGAGCCAGCGATTAAGTCAATTGGTTGGCCCAATGAAAGCTAGAGAATTATCCTTTACTTGTGAACCCATTTCTGGCAAAGAGGCAGCTCGAATTGGACTAGTTAATAAAGCTGTGCCTTTAGCAGATTTAGATGATGCGGTCAATGAAATGGTCAATAAAATATTAGGCAATAGCCGACAAACTATTGCTGCGATGAAGCACTTATATTTGCAGGGAGAAATGGCTACCTTGAAAGAAGGATTGGAGATAGAGTTGGCATACGAAAAGGAAATTACAGATAGAGTTGAATTTTTAAAAGATTTTGTTAATAATAAATAATCGAGTTGCCAGTTACCTGTTGCCAGTTACCTAATCCATAAGGAGTAACTGGCAACAGGTAACTGGTAACTGGCAACAGTATTAAAACATGAAACTAGCACCATTTCACTTAGCATTTCCAGTCTATGATTTAAAAGCCACGCGTGATTTTTATGAAGGCTTATTAGGCTGTGGCGTTGGTCGAACGTCTGACCGATGGATAGATTTTAATTTTCATGGTTCGCAAATTTCTGCCCATTTAGTGGATAATAAAGAAATTGAAGTGAATACCAATCACGTAGATGGAAAAGACGTGCCTGTCAAGCATTTTGGCGCTATCTTAGAAATGCCTGTTTGGGAAGCATTAGCCGAAAAATTGAAAGCAGCGAACACGGAATTCATCATTGAACCCTATGTTCGTTTTAAAGGAGAAGTAGGGGAACAAGCAACCATGTTTTTCTTAGACCCTTCTGGAAATGCTGTTGAGTTTAAAGCTTTTCAAAATTTTGACCAGATTTTTGCATCGTAAATTATTGCGAGGGAATAAGATTTATGAGCTTAATAAGGTAAGGAATATATAGCCTAGTAACCTCATGACCTCATAAATCTCATGACCTCATAAACTTTATCCCCTCATCACCTCAATATTAACTATTGTCCACTTTCATTTACATTATTTGCGTGCTAACGATTTTGCTATTAGTGTTCTTTCAAGTAGGAAGTATCACTTATACCTTGCGTAGAGTTTACTTGGCGATGAAGGCAGATATGGGACAGCAAAAAAAGATGTTGCAATTGGTAGCTGCAGGGTTGATTTTATGGTTGCTAATTACTGGCCTTCTTTCTATAGGGGGGTATTATAGTAATTTTAAATTTTTGCCACCTAGAATCTTCTTATTTGGTTTATTTCCATCTTTGGTGATGATAACAACTTTGTGTTTTTCCAAATCCTTTGTTAATATTCTAAGGTATATTCCTCCAATCTGGCTCCTTAAAGTTCAATGCTTTAGAATCGTGATGGAGTTGATGCTCTTTTTGGCTTTTTTAGGCGACCTTTTTCCTTTTCAGATGACTTTTGTTGGTTTTAATATGGATATTATTGCAGGAATTACCGCATTATTTGCAGGGAGGGTTTTCTTTAGAAAAGGTCGAGTTTTTAAGCCAGAAGTGATTATTTGGAATATTTTTGGTATTTTACTATTAATAAATATTGTTTTTATTACAGTTATTTCAACACCTTCCATTTTCCGAGTTTTTATGAATGAACCTTCTAGTGCCTTAATTGCAGCTTTTCCTTTTACTTGGATTCCCACATTTATTGTACCTTACGCATTAGCTATGCACTTTTTTTCTATTCGACAGGTTTTTATTAAAGATTTAAAGCCCTTCGAATGAATGACCGATTTTTTCTGTAAGAAAAATGAACAGCTGGTAGCTGTTCAAGGGAATGAATCGCAAAGCGGGCGGGATGCCTTTTATTTTGTAGGATTTACAAGATTGCTCTACTCCTATCTTTAACCAGAACCTCAAACTTTGAAATACTTATTGCTCGTTTTTTCTCTTTTTTCCATCAATCTTACCGCTCAAGAAGATAGCCTGATTCAATTTAAGTTATTATTTGTAGGGGATGTTATGCAGCATAAACCACAAATTAAGGCTGCTGAAATTAGTCCTAATATATCCTACGATTACGAATCTTGTTTTAAATACGTCAGCCCGATTATTAAAAAAGCAGATTTAGCAGTTGGTAATTTAGAAGTGACTTTGCCAGGGAAACCACCTTATCAAGGCTATCCTCAATTTAGAAGCCCTGATGATTTAGCTAAAGGGCTGCGGTATTCAGGATTTGATATGATGGTGACTTCTAATAACCATTCTAATGATGCGGGAAAATCGGGTGTTATTAATACGATTGAAACCTTAAAAAATTACGGTTTTTACCAAACGGGTACTTTCAAAAACCAAGAAGAACGAGATTTATTTTATCCATTGATTGTCCATAAAAGTAATTTTCAATTAGGGTTTTTAAATTATACCTATGGGACGAATGGCTTGAGAACAAAATATCCAACCGTTGTAAATTATATAGATACTGCTATCATCAAAAAAGATTTGGCATTAACGAATCTAATCAACCCTGATTTTACCATCGTTATCATGCATTGGGGGAAAGAATACAAATTAATTGAAAGCCAAGAACAACGAGATTTGACCGCTTGGTTATTTAAAAATGGCGCAGATTTGGTGATTGGTGCACATCCACATGTCGTACAACCTATCAAGGAATATCAAGGAAAAACGTTACAAAAAGAAGGAGAGATTGTTACTAAAAATCTAGTCGTCTATTCTATGGGTAATTTTATTTCTAATCAAACCAAACCGAATACGGATGGTGGGATTATGGTTGAAATAGATTTAACAAAGGATATAGCGACTAATCAAACTTGGTTGTCTCGGCATGCCTATATTCCTGTCTGGCGCTATATTCAAAAAGACCGTAAAGGAAAACGGCATTATTTTGCTGTTCCTGTGTCTGCTTTTGAAAATGGTAATGAAAACCTATTAAAAATGCGGACGGCAGATAAAGCAGCTATGAAGGCTTTTGCTAAAAAAACACGAGCGCATTTGGGGAAATATGATGGAGTGGAACGAGTGATAAATTTGGAAGAAATTGCAGAAAATTAAATCAGGGTATTTGCCTAGCGTTGTAATTATGTTTTACGTTTAAACCCGATACCTGATACTCGCAACCTTAGACCAATACCCTAAATCAGCTTCAATTATTTTACAAAATACGTATCTTTGAAGCATGGAAAAATTCTTTAATACCGCTGGACCCATAAAAAAAAATCGACATTATTATGTAGATAGCAAAAAGCGTTGGGATTTTCAGAAGGTATTAGACCTAATTGAACAAGAAAAATACTTTATCCTTCATGCACCTCGACAAACGGGTAAAACAAGTGCTTTACTCTCCTTAGTGGATTATCTGAATGATACGCAAAATTTTGAGGCCATTTATGTGAATATTGAAGCGGCACAAGCAGCAAGAGAAAATGTGGAAGGTGCGATGCAAGCAATAACTGGACAAATAGCTTCTAGGCATAGATTATATTTAAAAAATAACTTATTAAAAGATAATTGGTTAACTATTTATCAGCAAGAAGGCTATCACCAAGCTGTCACTAATCTACTTACTTTTTGGGCGGAAAATGCTACTAAACCAACTGTCCTATTTTTGGATGAAGTAGATGCTTTAATAGGAGATACCCTTATTTCTTTGCTGCGGCAAATAAGGGGAGGATATGATAAGCGCCCTGCTGCTTTTCCGATTTCTATTATTTTATGTGGGGTGCGAGATATTCGAGATTATCGGATTCATTCTTCTAAAACAAAAGAAATTATTACTGGCGGAAGCGCTTTTAATATCAAAGCTGAGTCATTACGGTTAGAAAATTTTTCCAAAGAACATATTCAAGACCTATATACACAACATACTATAGCTACAGCGCAAGTTTTTGAAGAAGGAATTCTGGATTTAGTTTGGCATTATACCCAAGGTCAACCGTGGTTGGTAAATGCTTTAGCTTATGAGGCGACTTATAATATGAGGGAGAACCGAGATAGAACAAAAACAATTACAGTTGCTGATTTTAAAACAGCAAAAGAACGACTTATACTAAGAAGAGATACCCATTTAGACCAATTAACAGATAAATTGCAAGAAGACAGAGTTCGGCGAGTGATTGCGCCGATGTTAAGTGGTTCATTTGCCAGTAGTGACCATCATGTTGATGATGTGCAATATGTCAGAGATTTAGGATTGATTAATGTGACTATCAGTGGGAAAATTAGCATTGCCAACGCTATTTATCAAGAAGTTATTCCAAGAGAATTAACTTGGCAAATGCAAACAGGGATGACTACTGACCACCTCTGGTATATTCAACCTAATGGCGCTTTGGCAATTGATAAATTACTACGTTCTTTTCAAGATTTCTTTCGTCAACATTCTGAACATTGGTTAGAACGTTACGCCTATAAAGAAGCAGGGCCTCAATTATTATTGCAAGCTTACTTGCAAAGAATTGTTAACGGAGGTGGAAGAATAGAACGAGAATATGGTTTTGGTCGAGGTCGAACGGATTTATTCGTAGAATATTTTTATGGAGATAACCAAAAACAAGCGATTGTACTAGAACTCAAAATATTATACAATAGCTTAGAGTCTACTATTGAAGAGGGCATAACACAAATTAAAACTTATATGGACAAATGTGGCACAACAGAAGGGCATTTGTTGATTTTTGACCGTCGAACAAATCGTGCTTGGGAAGAGAAAATTTGGGACGAACAAGTCGAGGGGATTCACATTTGGGGTTGCTAATTTTGAAGTGGCCAAAGATTATCCTGCTTATGTACATAGAATTGCATCAAGTATAGCAGATTTATATCAAATCAATAAATGGTATTTAATAGCATTACTTTCTCAAACGCTTGCAGAGATTGCAGAAGATATTCAAGTGAAATTAGCTATGATTAAAGACAGTAGGCAGTCAGCAGTAAAGCCTTGATTTTCAATGCTAAAATTTTGCCTAAGCACAGTTATTTGAACAGTTCTGATTAAAGTTCGTGCATGATTAAGGCAAAGTGGCAGAAATAATCAACCATTTATACCGTCTTTTTCCCTTCTAAGAAACTCAAAAAATGCGTCCATAATCCATTATGCAA
>JBGCFJ010000551.1:0-5641 GCA_045106885.1 Saprospiraceae bacterium | reverse complement strand
GCGCTTTTAGTCCATGAGATTGGCTAAAGTGTAGTTTGCGCTGACCACTTTCCTGCCATTTTTTTACTAATGGATACATCTCTTCCTTTTTTCTTTGTCGCATATTTTATTTTTTGACAAAGGTAGCCGCTTTTTTGACTTTGGAAAATATGGGGTTGATAGGATGCTTACAACTCAAGTATAGTCTATGGTTCAGTAAAAAATATCTGGTAAAGAAGAATTTATCAAACTTCTATTGCAAATAAACGGGATTTTTCAAAGAATAATTTTCAACTCGGCTAAATAGTTCCAAGATATACCGATATAGTGCCAATCACTATTGCCAACTTTTACGAATTCCATTTTTTAAAGTCGATTTCGATGATTTTTTAGAGAATTCAGAATAACCTTCGCCCATTTTTACTTTGTGAAGTACATGTTTAACCGTAGCAGAAGTTTTGGTGGGTAATCGGTCGATAGAAGCCCAAGTGATGCCTCTAAATTTTTCGGTTTCTTTGGCGTGCAAAGTACCTTGATAATCTTGAGCAGAAAAATAGAGGGTGATTCTATTTTCGTTTCCTTTCTTTTTATGTAAGACATGAATCAATGCCACCTCTTTTCCGTCTAGCTGAATGCCTAACTCTTCTTTGCATTCTCTAATCAAGGTTTCTTTAGCAAATTCTTTATCTTCTACCGTACCACCAGGTAAAGTGAATTTTCCCCCATTATCACTAGTTTGTGCTAATAGGAGTATTTTATCATTTTGCTTTAAAATAAGCCTTGCCTTAATAATAAAATGATACATAGAATAAAAAGTTAGTGTAAGTTTTCTCGCCTGCTTAAAAATGAAAGCAAGGTATTATAGCTACAAAATTAAGCGGATATTTGATAAATGCTAGAAAAAGGAATGATAACTACCTAAGTAAAATTTAATTTTCAATTTTAAACCACCTACGGCGGGAATTTGAGGTTGAAATTGAGATTGAATTTGAAATTGAGATTGAAATTGAGATTGAGGTTGAGATTGAGATTGAGGTTGAGGTTGAGATTGAGATTGAGATTGAGGTTGAGGTTGAGGTTGAGGTTGAGGTTGAGGTTGAGGTTGAGGTTGAGGTTGAAAATTATCGACATTTTAAAATATCGATTCCGATTTGTTTCGGAATTGGTTTTAAATTTTGCGTAAGCGCCTAATAAATCACTTTTTTTAGGTTTTTCCTTGCATGGATGATTAGGGTATCAATTCATGTCAAAGTAATACTTTTTAGAAAGAAACCGAGAAAACGACAGGTTCGATTATTAATTTTTACTTTTGCAGAGGAAAATGTATCTAGAAGTATCACTAAAATTGAGTTGATTCATTGGTTATTAAAAACATAAAACCAGTAATAAAATTGGATACTTACTTTTATAGTTTTATCTTTTCGGTTGAATAAATAGTTGAATTGGAGAGAATGCCTTTTTTTGATAGTAAAATATTGGTTATTAATAAAATACAAATATTAATAATTAGATAATGTGATTTTAGAAATTTAAAAAAAGAAAAATCATCAACCATTCTTTATTCTAGTGTTCAAAATAACCATCCTAGAAAACGATAGTTTTTTTATTAAATTTTCGAGATACTTCACCGCAAAAAAGATAATATAATGACATTTAGTACAAAAACAGCTCCACCGGCGATAGTTGATAATGTGTTGGACACCATAGGAAATACCCCTTTGGTCAGGATACGACGGTCACAAGGTTCTGTGAAAGCAGAAGTATTAGGAAAAGTTGAAGGTTTCAACCCTGGGCATTCTGCCAAAGACAGAGTCGCACTTTATATGGTAGAAAAAGCGGAACGAGAAGGTAAAATCACGGAAGGAGCAACGATTATAGAAGCAACGAGCGGTAATACAGGCTTTAGTTTGGCAACGGTTTGTTTAATTAAAGGGTATAAATGTGTTTTGACCGTTAGTAGCAAAGCTTCTGATGAGAAGTTACGTTTATTACAAGCAATGGGTGCAGAGGTATTTATCTGTCCTTCGAGTGCAAAACCAGAAGATGCAGATTCTTACTATTCAGTGGCGAAACAATTACATGCAGAAATTCCGAATTCTTATTATTTGAATCAGAATTTTGATGCTGCCAACAAAGATGCGCATTATTATTCTACGGGTCCAGAGATTTGGGAACAAACACAAGGTCGAATTACGCACTTTGTTTGTTGTGTCGGAACAGGCGGAACTATATCAGGAACGGCTCGCTATTTAAAAGAACAAAATCCTGATATTCAGGTAATTGGTGTAGATGCTTATGGTTCTGTTTTAAAAAGATATTGGGAAACGGGGGAATTTGATGAAAAAGAAATCTATTCTTATAAAGTGGAAGGATTAGGAAAAACGATTATTCCGGGGAATGTAGATTTTAGTTTGTTTGACAGAATGATAAAAGTACATGATAAAGATAGTGCCATTCGAGCAAGAGATTTAGCCCAAAAGGATGGTCTTTTTGTTGGTTATTCGGCGGGTGCTGCTATGCAAGCTGTTCATAAAATGAAGCGAGAATTGACGGAAGATGATGTCGTTGTCGTATTGTTTTCTGACCATGGTAGTCGGTATTTAGGTAAAGTTTATAGTGATGATTGGATGGAAGATATGGGCTTTTTAAAGAAAAAAGAAGAATCTTATAATTCCTACCTTTACCGAAAATATAAAGTGCGGTATAAGCGAATTTATAATAAGGTGAATTATTATATTAATCAGTCTTTGAAAATGTAATCACAATTAAGCGTATTAGATGTTGGTCAACTAATTAACTCATAACTTCAACAATTCATTTACTAATAAATTTAAAGCAAAGAGGAACTACAACACTAGTTTAAGCGTTAGAACAGGTGGATGCAATTAGAAATCACTTAATTAACAAATAAACCAATAAAAATATTGAGCGAAATTATTTTAACTATTGATGATGTAGATTTAGTAGAATTATATGGGCAGAAAAATGTGAAGTTAAATTTGCTAAGACAAGCATTTCCAGATATTACGATTACATCAAGAGGAAATAACGTAAAATTAACTGGCGAAAAAAAATATACACAGAAAGCAAAAACGAAGTTAGAAGCCATGGTGCGGATGCTTCGAGAAAATAAAGAATTAACCACTCATACGGTTACAGACTTACTTAACGGAGGGAATCCTTATGAAGTTAGATTGAGTAGTGGCCCAAACAATGCGACAATTGTGCATGGGCGGAATGGAAAACCCATCAAAGCAAAAACACATAATCAGCGTAAGCTAGTAGAGGCAGCAGATAAAAATGATGTCGTTTTTGCAGTAGGACCAGCAGGTACAGGTAAAACGTATACGGCGGTAGCTTTAGCGGTTAGAGCGTTGAAAAATAAAATTGTCAAAAAGATAGTCTTAACTCGTCCAGCAGTGGAAGCGGGAGAAAGTTTAGGTTTTTTACCAGGAGATTTAAAGGAAAAAATTGACCCTTATTTAAGACCACTATATGATGGCTTAGAAGATATGTTTCCAGCAGAAAAATTGAAATTTTTTATGGAAAATAGAGTCATTGAAATTGCCCCTTTAGCTTTTATGCGGGGTCGAACCTTAGATAATGCCTTTATTATTTTAGATGAAGCACAGAATACGACGACGACTCAAATAAAAATGTTTTTGACAAGGCTCGGACCAACTGCAAAATGCATTATTACAGGAGATTTATCTCAAATTGATTTACCTTACAGCCAAAAATCTGGTTTGCGAAAAGCCATTGATACCTTAGGACATTTGGAAGGTATTTCAGCGGTTTACTTAACGGCTGATGATGTCGTTCGTCACCGATTGGTAAAGGAAATTATTAAAGCTTACCAAAGAGTAGATGATTTAGCGCATGAAGATAAATTGCGGAAGAAAGAGGAACGCAAACAACTGCAAGAAGATAGGGCAATGAGGCGAAGAGATAGAGATGAAAAAGAAGAATAAAGAAATCTAAGTTATTCTTTAAATATACAAAAAACGCTTTCTATCTAAAGGTAGAAAGCGTTTTTTGGTATAAATAGCTAGAAGGTGTTTCTTGCAATTTTTCTGATAATAACGGATTGCGTTGAAAACGGAATTTTGATAGATTAGAGAACAGAGAATAGAGACAAAAATGAATAAAGACACGATATTTTTGTCAAATAAATAGGCTGAAATTTAGCTTTTAGCAAAATTCCCTCTCTCTTCTCTACTCTCTTTTCTCTCTTCTTAATCTTTCAATGGTCTTGCTGAAATAAGGTAAAATAAAATATGTTTTAAATATTTTAAAAAATATAATTTAACTAACAGGTTATCAAAAGTTGTTTGACAAGAGACGCTCTGTGAAGCGAGAGAGAGGCAAAAGTTAAGAAAAGTTCATTTTTAGCCTCCAAATACTTAAAAATTCGCTCAAAATTGATGACGATACCCATAGAAAAGGTATACAGTTCAAAGTTGAACCGTCCTCTAATCTTCATTTTGCCTGTATTTTTCTCGCCCCGACGCATCAAGCCCATTAATTTTTCGACGCCAGGACGCAAAGTCTGACGTTCTGGAGGGATTTTCTGTATGGCTTTATGCCTTTTTTGCTTTAAGCTTTCTGTAGCTTTGAATCTTAATACAGCTTTTCCTTTTTTACAGTTGCGTTCTTTTTTAGTTGGGCATTGGTCGAAAAACGGGCATTGCTGGCAGATTTCCAATTGAAAATCTGCCATCCAATTCTTCTTAGCTTTTTTGGCAATAACTGGTGGATGTTCTTGGTTTGGGCAATTAACAGTAAAGCCCTCTTCTTCATTTCCTTGTACAGCTATTGGTACTTTTGCTGTAGCTCCCTTAACAGCTGTTTGGATTAAGGTGATTTGATGTTTTTCAGTTTTAATATCTACACCTTCACTACCAAAACCACCATCTCCATGTAGTTCTTCCAAATCAGGGGTGACCTCTTTCATTTGGTCTATTTTCTCTTCTAAAATGACGGAATCATCTGTATTATTGGTCGCAACAGCTAAAGAGGTTACTAAATTTAATTCATTATCTGGATGGCAAGTTTCTGTCCCACAAACAACGAAGCCTTGATAAGATTCCTTGCGCTTGCTTCTAAACGTAGCCTCTAAATCATCTGGTGATTGAAGGATATTACTTGTTAATTCCTTTTGAAGGCGTAATTGAATTGGAAATTTATCACTTGTTTCGACTGCTTTAAAATGCTCTGTATAAACCCGGTCAAATACTTGATAAACTTGAGTTTCCTTATATTTATCTCCTAACATCCGATGTAAGGTATAGTAGATAGTGCCTATATATTCTAAACGAGTTTGACCTTCTTCCTTTTTTAAGGTGTACATATATTTTTCTCCTCCTTGTAAATAGGGCTTGAAATACATATCGTAACTCTTTTGGTCCTCTTCTGATAATATATAGTATAAGCGACGCAATACTTCTACCAATAAGGATAAGCGAGAATAAGATTGTATATTGCTGTTGAGCAATACACTATCTACTCGTTGTATTGAAGTTTTTAGGCAAAGTGGAGAAAATAATTAGCCAGTTAGACCAGTCAATTTTTCTTCTAAGGAATTCAAAAAATGCTTGCATAATGGATTATGGACGCATTTTTTGAGTTTCTTAGAAGGGAAAAAGACGGTATAAATGGTTGA
>JBGCFJ010000550.1:0-2305 GCA_045106885.1 Saprospiraceae bacterium | reverse complement strand
GTTCAGATTTTGGGACAAGCTAAAGGATTAGGAGATTATTCTAATAATAAACGAATTAAAGTAATAAGAGAAGTCAATGGTCAACCAGTGGAGTTATTGATAGACATGACGGATATTATTTCGACTACTGAATATAACATTACGTTGCAGTCAAAAGATATTGTTTACGTTGAACCAAATGCTGCTAAAGCAGAAGATAATTTTTTGAAAAAAGCGACCCCGATTGCAAGTTTGATTACAGGAGGAGCAGTACTAATTTCTGTTCTTTTAAAGTAAGTTATTAGGTAATTGAAGACACGCATTCCTCCCAATTATTAACGATGTATCTCTAGTAAATATTTAGGTTTTACAGCTGGGTAATATTCATCGTTCATCATTCATACTTCATCGTTTCTTTATTATGAATATCAGAAAAGAATTTCAAAAAATAATCTTACCCCTATTAAAAGCAGCTCCTATTTTGATTGCATTATGCGCCATCACTGTATTTTTTGCAAAAAAAGGCATTGGATATTTGCCGCATGAATATCAATCCAAAGGAGCCATTAAAATTAATAATTTAAATTCTAGTCAAACAGGTTTTGATTTATTCCAGCAAAAGAATAATAATACCCCGATGCAAAACGAAAATTTCCTAACAGAGATTGAAGTTTTTAAATCTAAAGATTTGATAGAAAGCACGCTTAAACAATTAGATTGGGAACTGACCATTCATAGAGTAGGGGAGATGCGGATGATGGAATTATATGAGCAACGACCTTTCCAATTGGCTTATGAAATAAAAGATGCTTCTGCTTATGACCGTGATTTTTATTTGAAATATGGTGGCGAAAATATTTTTTATTGGGTAGAAGATTTGACACAAGATAGTCAATTTGTAGCCATTTCAGTGGATACTTGGCAAGAGAAAGAAAAGGTGAAATTTAAATTAACCATTGATAAGGATTTTGTAAAAGGGCATCCAACAAGCTTAAAAAAGGGCGACCTTTTCAAGTTTACGATTAATAGCATGGAGGCTTTAGTAAGTTCAATAAATGATAAAAATTTATTTGTTCGACCAGTAGAAAAAGACATTTCGATTATTCGAATTTATTTCACCCATGAATTACCAAATAAAGCACAGCGTTTTGTCAATACCTTGATGGACAGTTACCAAGAAGAATGTCGATTGTACAAAGAAAAAATGTCGGATGAAACATTGACTTATATGGATAAAAGATTAGCAGAAGTAGGTACAAAACTACGGACTTCCGAATCTGAAATGGCTTATTTTAGAACTAAAAATAACTTAGTAAATACTAGACAGGAAACAGATGCTATTTTAAAGGAAATCAAAGCGCTTGATATGCAAAATTTAGATTTTGATATGCAAAAAGTCGCTTTAGAAAAACTGTATAGACACCTGACCTCAGGAAAAAGTTTGAATGATTATGCGCCTAATTTTAAGGCTTTACAGGATAATATATTTCAGCAGTCTTACATGAAAGTACAGGCTTTTGAGCTCGAAAAACAAGATTTGTTACAAAAGTTTGTGCCAGAAAGTACCGAAATATCTCTAGTGGATGCTAAAATCAAAAACCTTCGAGTGTTTATTAATGAAACGGTTCGTTCTACTTTAGAAAATTTGGAAGTTCGTCAAAAAGAAATAGCCAATTCTATTACAACTTCTAATGGAATCATTAATGCCTACCCAGAAAAAGAAAGACAATTAGTAGTCTTAGAAAGAGCGGTTTCCTTGAATGAGAATATGTATAACTATTTGATGCAAAAACGGACGGAATTGGCTATTAGTCGTTCTTCTAACTTGTATCCACATAAAGTGATTGAAAAGGCTAATTTTCCAAAAGATTTGGTTTCGCCAAATCAACCATTGATTATTGGGTTATGTGTATTCTTAGTATTGACGGTCGGAATTATTTGCGTATTTATCTATAATTATTTTACCGCTAAAATTAAGACAAAAGAAGACATTGAAACAGAGTTTGAGACCCCTGTAATTGGACGTGTTTGGAAAAATAAGAAACAAAAATTCCAAAGCTTTGAAGTTGTTTCTGATTTAATGGCCAACATTAGCAAATTGCCAGTATCAGCTATCGAAGGACAAGGAAAATTATTAGTTGTTTCTTCCATGCAATCAGGAGAAGGCAAATCATTTACCTGTATTAATTTGGCAAAAACCTTAGCCGCAACTGGACAGCGAGTGTTATTAATCGACATGGACATCAGACGACCAAGTTTGCATAAAGAATGGGGGTTGCCGCTAGGAGATGGGGTAAGTGCTATTTTAGAAGGAAGAAAACATACA
>JBGCFJ010000055.1:0-9577 GCA_045106885.1 Saprospiraceae bacterium | reverse complement strand
ACTGGTCTAACTGGCTAATTATTTTCTCCACTTTGCCTTAGTAAAAAAAAAGGGCAAATAGTTGCTCATAAAAGAAAAGATAATAAATTTCATTCGTTTACATAAAAAAGAGCCTCATTTAACAAAATGAAGCTCTTTTTTATTGATTGTATGTCTGAAAGACTACCAATCTATTTTCCTCCGTCTAACTCGTCTTGCCAAGTTTTTAACTCTGCAAATTTACCCGCAGCAGCTAATTCTGCTTGCTTAGGCCAAGTACCCGGATTATGTGTTGCGTATCGAGGTCCAGCAGCTGTCAAAATTTCTTTGATAGCTTCTGGTGTAGAAACTGCTACTTTAGCCCATGTGTCTAAACCACCTTCTGCTAAGAGTCCTGCAATCTTTGGCCCAACGCCTTCAATTAATTTTAAATCATCTTGCTTTACGCCTTTTGGCAAAGTAGCTGCTGGAGTTTCTACTGCCGCAGGTGCTGCTTTTTTTGCAGTCGCTTTCTTAGGTGCTGCTTTAGCAACGGTTTCCTGCACTGCATCCAAAGGAGTAATATCAATAAATGTTCTATTATACTTACGCTTACGGAAAGAAACGATACCATCCACTTTAGCATGAAGGGTAAAATCTTTTCCTAAGTAAGTATTCAAACCAGCGTGAAATCTTGTTCCTCTTTGGCGAACAATAATATTTCCTGCTTTGGCTGTTTGCCCTCCGAATAACTTGACTCCTAGTCTTTTACTAATACTATCACGTCCGTTATCCGTACTACTGGCGGCTTTTTTATGTGCCATGATTTTTATTTTTAGGAATTCCGATAATTCATTTACTGATTTATCGAAACTATCAATTTTTAAATTGGTTGACTTCGATTCTCGAAATTATCCGATTGAATCAATTTTAATCTTTGTAAAAGATTGACGGTGTCCGTTCTTCTTACGGTACCCTTTTCTTCTTTTCTTTTTAAAGATAATTACCTTATCTCCTTTTTGATGTCCTAGAACAGTAGCTTTTACACTAGCTCCAGAGACAGTTGGTGTGCCAACGGTTACCGCACCGTCGTTATTGAGAAGTAAGACCTCTGCGAAGTTCACAGAATCTCCTTCGTTGGCGGCTAACTGGTGGACAAAGATTTCTTGATCTTTCTCAACTTTGAACTGTTGACCAGCTATCGTCACAATTGCAAACATGTCAATGAATTTTAAATTAAAAAAATTGCTTTCTTCTAAGCGGCTGCAAAGATAGGTATTTACATCAAATATTGCAAGGATATGAGGGTTGAAAGGCGGAGAGGCGGAGTGGTTGAAAGGCGGAGTGGCGGAAAGGCAGAGAGGGAATTAAACAAATGCCCTTTTCCGCCTTTCCGCCCCTCAGCCCTTCCGCCTCCTTCTAAACCTTTACAAAAATCTCTTTTTTATACATAAAATAAGCCACTAACCAATGGATAAAAACATAGAATAAAGCAAACAAGAAAGAACCCCATTCGTTATTACCAGCTAGATTTACAAAAACATTTTGATACAAAGCCTGATAGCCATTAATGACTTCCCCATTTTCACCAATTCCTTTTATCCAGTTAAATAAAATTTTCACGGTTACACTAGACATGGCATAAATGAACAGTGGATTTAGTCCAAATACAACAAAGGGTTTTGCCCATTTATCTCGACCTTTAATGTCTAATAAATACAAGCTAAATCCCAGAATAATCATTCCTAAACCGCAAGTATGCAAAACATAAGAACTCGACCAGATAGGCTTATTGATAGGAAAAAAAGGATGCCATAGATAAGCCAACAGCATCAGTGGAAAGCCATATAAAAACAGTTGAAAAACAGCTTCTTTTTTATCTTTATTATCACTAATAATTTTCCCTGCTAAAAAGCCAATAATCACATTACCTACAGAAGGTAAAGTACTCAGTAAACCTTCTGGGTCAAAAGCAATTTTATTACCCGCCTTATCACTGTAACCATGGTACATGTGATCATCACCAAGAATTGCCAAATCAACAACTCTTTGAAAATTACCTTCTAAAGTCAAATCTCCCATTCCAATCAGGAGGAGCCAATACCCAATTAGGATGGCGATTAAAGCATAAATCAAGGCTTTTCCTTTAAATAACAAGCAAACAAAAGCACCTATTCCAAAGGCTAAAGCAATTCGTTGTAACACGCCTAAGACTCTTAATTTATTGCCTCCTAAAGTAAATAGGAATAAGCCCAATAAAAGGACCAAGGCCAGCCATTCGATATTTCTAAGCAAACTAGGTTTCACCTTATCTTTCCACCAAGGCATAGCTAACCAAGTAATTAAAAACACGCCAAAAACAGCTTGCCAGGCAATATTATGTGCTGCAATTCCATTTGGAAAAGCATTCAATAATAAGCCTACTAGAAAAATAGCAGCCGTTCGTTTTAGTATTTTTTCTGCACTCCGAGCAGTTAATTGGTGATTATATCTTTTGAAAGAAAAATACATGGACACCCCGACGATAAATAAGAAAAAAGGAAAGACTAAATCGGTAGGCGTCCAACCATCCCAGGGTGCATGTCGTAAAGGTGGAAAAACATGATGCCAAGTACCAGGCGTATTGACCAAAATCATTAGCGCAATCGTCATTCCACGAAAGGCATCTAAGGCAGTTAATCGTTTTGTCATTTTTTGTGGTTTTCGTTGATAGAAATGTTAAGTAACGGCAAAACAATAACTCCACCATTTGAGCGGCCTCTTTTGCCCTCATTTTCCACTAAAAATTATTCCCATAGCAGTGCTATACAAAGAATTTTTAGCGAAAACTGAGCACAAAATAAACTCGCTCAATTTGACGGACTTATTATTTCATCGTTACTAAGCAGGCGAAAAATAGTAATAAATTTGGGTATTTTTAGGGTTTTAGGTATTTTTAAGGTATGACAAAATATAAAGACAGGGAATTAAAAGAAGTCGCTACCGTGGCTACTACCACTAAATCAGCCTATGAAATAGAAAGAAAGAAACCTATACCCTGTAAAAACCATGCTATCGTTCAAACAAATTTAGTCGTTCAATTTGCCATAAAATACCCAAAGAAATTTCGAGCATTATCTGAAATCAGTATTATAATCGAAGACAAAGAACGAGTTCCAGACATCGGTATTTTCAAAAAACTAGCTTATACTCCAGGCAATGATGATATTAGGGTAAGCGAAACGCCAATTGGCGTTGTCGAAATTCTTTCCCCCAAACAAGCATTAGGAGATTTAGTAACAAAATCCGTCAACTATTTTGAAGCGGGTGTCCAGTCTTACTAGCTCGTTTTGCCAGATTTAAAAACCATTTTCGTTTTTGACCAACCTGATGAGTATGAAGTTTACTCACAAAAACAACAGTTAGTCGATAAGATACTGGATATTAAGCTAGAATTAGTGGATATTTTTAAATAAAAAATGGCCAAACCTTTAAGCAGATTTGACCATTTTTGACTTTATTTTTGAAGCTAACTGAAATAAACTGTTAATTTTCGAGTATAACCAAATCTAACAATTCATCGTTCATCGTTTATAGTTCATCATTAACTAAGCTACTTTTTCTTTCTTTTTTACCGAAGTAACAGAACTCCCACCACTACTTTTTCCACTCGCTTTTTTCCCTTTTTTCTTCCCTTTAACCATCGTTGCTTTTTTCACAGCTTGGTAAGCATTAACTGCCCCACCCGTTACACTTAAATTGCTAAAAGGTACTTTTTCTCCTTCTGTTCCCGGTTTAATTACATTCATATTTAAAGGGGTCACTGATTCTAATAAAATTTGCTTAACCTGAGCGGCAGATAGTTTAGGGAAATAAGACCGCAAAACTGCTGCTACTCCAGCAACTACAGGTGCGGCCATACTCGTACCTTGCAAATTTTTATATTTACTACCAGGAATAGTAGAATAAATTTTTTCACCTGGTGCAAATAAATCTACATTCTCTTTATCAAAATTAGAAAAACTAGCAATCGAATTTTCCCCAACTTTCCAGCTTAACGCTCCTACTTCGACCCAGTTTTTTGCTTTTTTAGCTCCAAATAATTTTTTCTTAGCATAGACATCGTTTGGAAAGTTGTTCTTGGCTTCAATTTCTCTGGAATCATTTCCTGCTGCATGTACTAATAATACATCTTTTCTAGCCGCATATCTCACCGCATCATCAACAATTTTTTTATTCCAAGCATAATCTTTTCCAAAGCTCATATTGATAACAGATGCCCCATTATCTACCGCATACCGAATGGCATTCGCCACATCTTTATCTCTTTCATCTCCATTTGGCACCGCTCTAATCGGCATAATTTGGATATTATCCGCTACTCCATTCATGCCAATGTCATTGTTTCTAACCGCACCAATAATACCAGCAACATGTGTACCATGGGTAGCATCAGGTCCTTCTACATCATTATTACCATATCCCTTTTCTGTTTGATTTTCATAATCGTCTCCAACTATTTTTCTAGCATCAAACTCTAAATTTAGATTATAGTCTAATTGCTCACTAAAATGGTCAATTCCTTCTTGCAACTGCCCCTTCATTTCAGTTTTAATATCCTCCATGGAAGTCACCTCCGCACCTTCATTTAAAATATTCAAGACCGTACTTTTACCTACATCCAAAAGTTGGTCAAATCCACCTTGCAATGCAGACACATTGGCAATAGTAGGTTCCTTTCCTTTTAATGCTTCTTCGACCACATTTAAAGACTCTAGAAGAATAGGCTTGATACTTTCATATTGTGCCAAATTAGTACTAGCCTCTTCCCGTTCTTTTTCAATTCGTTGTTTTGTTTGCTGGTAAAGCGCAAATGCTTTTTTATCTTTTTTTCCTATTTGATTGGCTTCTTTTCCTTCAAATTCAGCTTTCAGTTTTTTATAAACCCGTACCAATTCTAGGGTTTCTTGATTCACATTTTGACCATCTTTTCCACCTAGAAAATTCCAACCATTTACATCATCTATATATCCATTCTTATCATCATCTATTCCATTACCTGGAATTTCATCTGTATTTTGCCAAATGACAGATTTTAAATCTTCGTGTTCCACATCCACACCTGAGTCAATGACGGCAACAATAATGGTTTGCCCTTTTTTACCTTTTAGCAAAGTGGAATAAGCTTGTTCTACATTTACACCTGCTTGCACATCCGCATTCACCTTATCTAAATTAAACCAATTTTCTGGTATAGCATTTTGTGCCTGTACCATTGAAGAAATAAAAAAACAGAGGGTTAATGTTTTCCAAAAATTTAAATTCATTATTTATTTAATTTTATTATAATTAGCTTTTTAAGTACCTACAACCAAATAATCGACACTTTATGATGGGCTCTTTTTCCGCTATAAGCATCCCATCCGCAAGCGGTTCACTAAGAAATAAACATTCCCCGAATCTTCCTTTCTTAGCTCATGTTAAAAAATATTTCCGTAGCAGGGCTATGCAAAGATTTTTTTTTTTTTTTTTCGAAAAAATAGCCTACATCAAAAGTGACGATTATTTAATAGTAGGTACTTATAGAAAGTAATCGTTAACAATTATTTTCTTATTTATCGAGTGCTTCTTCTATAGTTCTTAACATAAGACGGTAAAAATTTGTTTTAGGATACGCTTATTCAAAAATAAAAAACAATCTTTTTTAGATAAAAAAAGACAATATATTACTTTAATAATGAGTATTAATAGATATTATTCTTTAATTTAATACATTTAAGTAACAAGCAAAGAATAAGGCTAAACTCAGTTTGGCGTATGTTTGTCAGCATTTAAAAGCATTAACATGAATCAATACTATTCTAAAAAAAAATATTCCCCAAAACAGTTATTGATTATTAGTTTGTTGAATATTATTTATTTGTTCGGCATAAATGCCCAAACACTAGAATTAGGTATTTTAGCTGGCGGTGCCAATTACCAAGGAGATTTAGCATCTAGTGAATTTAAGGTAATCACCCAACAAAGCAATGTTGCCATTGGCGGCTTTTTACGATATGCTATAAACGAAAGTTTTGCATTAAAATTGCAAGTAGTCAAAACTGAATTAGAAGGGGATGATGCGAATTCTAGTTTTGATTTTTTAGAACAAAGAAATCTTCGTTTTTTTTCCCCGCTTTTAGATGCTAGTTTGCGATTAGAATGGTATCCTTTTGTCGCCAATTCTGAGTATCAACAGGTTATATTACCTTACCTTTCTTTAGGTGGCAGTTTCTTTACTTTTAATCCACAGGCGGAATATTTGGGTCAAATTTATGAGTTACGACCATTAAATACAGAAGGGCAAGGATTGCCTTCTTTTCCAAATAGAAAACCTTATAGTTTATACAGTGGTAGTGTTTTAACAGGTATCGGTGTCAAATTTTTATTAAACGAAGATTTGACTTTAGGGCTAGATATTTCTGCCAATTATACTTTTACTGACTACCTAGATGATGTGAGTGATACCTATGCAGGCTATCAAGAATTAGCTTTTACTTATGGAACAATTTCGGCAGATATTTCTTACCAAGTAGATGATTTTTTCGACTTAAATCAGACAACTCCACTGCCAGGGACAAGGCGAGGAAATCCAAATTTGAATGATTTATTTTTTATTGCAGGTATAACGCTTTCCTATAATTTGGTGAATCCAGAACGGGCTAGTGGTCGAGAGATGGGATGTCCTACCTTTTAGTTTACAAGATGACAGGTTTTAACTCCGTATTTTAATCGGAGATTATACTAAATTTACAGGATGAACGAGTAATTTTTGCTAAAAGCAAAATGAACAGCTGAGGCTGTTCAAGCGAGAGAACCGCAAAGCGGGATAGAATGATGGTCTGCTAGATTATATATCATTAGTTTGAGGTGATAAGATTATGAGGTAATAAGATTATGAGATTATGAGGTAATAAGCTTATGAGATTATGAGGTAATAAGCTTAAAATTTAACGTATTAGTAGCTATAATTTTCAGTATTGAAATTAATAGAGACTAAGTAAAATTCAATTTTCCTGATTGTAACGTTTTGCGGTTAACCTGTCCCAGCGGGACAAAATGTTGGTAGAAAGTGATGTTTCAAACATTCCAAATGTGCCTTTAGGTACATTATGTCTAGCATTCCGTACCTAAAGGCACGGTAAAATCAGAATAGCCCCAAATATGCTACCGACATAAAACCCCTAAAGGGGTTAATTGGAGGAATCACCGCAATCTGTTACAATCAGCAATTTTCAATTTCAAATTTTCAATTTTAAACCACCTTCGGCGGAAATTTGAAGTTGAAGTTGAATTTGAGATTAATAATTATCGACATTTTAAATTATCGACAATTTGTTGGTTTTAAATTTTGTGTAAGCGCCTAATACGTTAAATTTAGCTATTCAGGCTAGAAGGCTAAGCTACCGCTATCTTATGAATTGCCGCTGATAAACATTTTTATTGCCTCTATCATCTTTTAGGGTAATTTTTAAGGTATGTTCCCCCTTTAGGGTACGTTCATCCAATTGGTGAATCAAAAGGTCATTTTTTTCATCATAACGCATTAATATCCATTTTCCGTCGATAGTTGCATTAAAAGATAAACCTCTAGCCTTTCCAGTTGTAGGCATATTATCCGTAATCTTAAAAGTCATTCTAGAACGACTGGTCATATTATGTCGAAAGGAAATCGGCTGAATGATGGGTTTCGTATCATCAATCATAATGCAGTAATCTCCTAAAGACCGAACTTTAGCCGTCAAATATCCATCTTTCCATTTCCCGCCATTACTAGCCATTTTTTGTTTACTATCACAATGTGCAATAAACGCTTTTGACCGCAAATGTTCAGGGATTCTATCTCCTTGAATACTTAAATTAAAATATTTATGAACAGGAATACTTTCATTGTGCAGGTGGTGCATGTCCGAATAAATATCGTCTGATTCATCCGCCGTTTGCTGGTAATTTAGGTAAGCATTTTCATAAAAAGTGCCTTTAGAAAACACCGCTTTCACCAACCCTGTATTAATCGTATTCGTTTTACCATAAAGCATCGAATAATTATAATTACCTGAATCAGAAGGGATTACTTTCTTTCTTTTAACCCAAAAATCTAGCACCGCTTTATTGCCGTCTACATCTAAAGCAACGACTTTTATCTTAGAAGGCTCATCTATATGTAAGGTTACAACCCCTTCATTTTTTTCATAAATAGATAGGCGATTACCTGGTAATTTATAACTTCGATTATAATAAGCTTTGTTTAATTTTTGTTCTGCGTAGTCGATATGCGCATTGATATATCGGCTTTCGCCAAAAGAAAAAGTTTCCATATCAAAGGCGTGAATCAACTGCTCATCTTGATAGATTTCTAGGGCATAAATTCCATTCCAATTAGTCACGCCATTATGATGGTCATACACTTTAATACCAAAGCCTGCCCGCCAAGCACCAATAGCCAAAGTATCTCCTTTTACGCCATATTTCCCCCCGCCTTTTTTAACTAAGGAATGAATTTTAGTATCAATCGTTTCCAATTTATCATTTAAATGGTAAATCTTAACATTATGCAATTTAGGGCGCATATCGTCTTCCATTTTCAAACCAAAAAGCAGTGGATTAATTGGTTTTTGTGTCTTATTATCTCTAATTTCAAAATGCAAATGTGGCCCAAAAGACCGACCAGAAGTCCCTAAATTGCCTATTTTTTCACCTTTTTTGACTCGAAAAGTTTCTCCATTTAGATATAAGTCTACATTAAAAGACTGCTTCTCGTATTGTGTTTTTTCTACATAATTTGCCACCTTCCTTTCAAAATTTTGCAGATGCGCATAGACTGACATATAACCATTCGGATGCACTAAGTAAAGCGCATTTCCATAGCCTCCAGACTGGACTTTTATTCTGGCAATATAGCCGTCTGCAATGGCATAAATTGGCTGACCATTTTTGCCTCCTGTTGCTTTAATATCAATACCAGAATGTAAATGATTCGGTCGCAATTCGCCAAATGTCCCTGACAATCTAATAGTTTGGTCAATGGGTGAACGGAAATAATCTTGAGGATAAGTCTTCGTAGGTTTTCGACTATTGATAGCAAAACCGACAGTTAAGACAAGGATAGTTAACAATGTAAAAATTCGCATAGTAGAGCAGTTTGGGATTATTTATAGAAAATAATTCTTTCTGTAAAAGGAGATTTGGGCAAAATACAAGAAATAAAGAAATTGTGCAGAAAAAATACGTAATTTTGAATTAATTTAATTATTTTAAACACTCTTCACTAAAATTCTAAACAAATATTAATTTTAAATAAAAATTTAAGTGTTATCTAAAATGATGGGAAATACCAAAGAAATGAAATTATTAAATAATAGTTTTTTACCATATACTGGTATTGAGGAAGAGCCAGAAATAATAATTTTGGATGCCCCTTTTAACCAGGGGTGATTGGTTCTATTAATTTTCGAATCATGCTGGTGAGGACTTGCAGTCCGCAACCTATATTAGCTCTCCTCTGGCGAGTATTAGTACCTAAAACGCTCGCCAGAGGCGAGCAGTATAGAGGTTGCGGACAAAATGTCCTCACCAGCAGTCTCCATTTTTTAGAACCAAT
>JBGCFJ010000549.1:0-2611 GCA_045106885.1 Saprospiraceae bacterium | reverse complement strand
AAGTACACTTTTGGAATATTCAATTTGATGGCGATGTTCCCAAAAGAGCATCAGGATTTGCTTGAGCCTAGTGCATGGAAATCGTGCTCGCTGGGTTCTGAGGGGGGAAAGGAGGAGTAATCTTCCCCACCTACCCGACCGAAAACAAACAGCTTACATAATGCAACTCTAAGCAGCGTATTTTGAAAAAATAGACTACTGATTGAAAATAACGTAATGTCGCTTAGAACCGCTCTACTCCAAATTTCGACTCTCCACAAAATTTTTGACCGTCAAACGATTGACACCAAGTATTCTTCCAATCGCACTATAACCAATATCTTTTTCCAGTAGTGTTTTGATTTCTTCCTCCTTCCCACTCAACTTAGTCTGTTTGGATAAACTACCTTTAGGTCTGCCTAATTTCATTCCTTCACTCTTTTTTCTAGCAAGAGCCTCCTTAGTGCGCTGAGAGATAAGTTGTCTTTCGATTTCAGCAGATAGGGAAAAAGCAAAAGCCAATACTTTAGAATTGATATTATTTCCCAACTCATACTTTTCTCTGATGGTATGCACTTGAACATCCTTATCCATACAAATATGTAAAATACTCATGACCTCCATCAAGTTCCTGCCCAATCGAGATAATTCTGATACAATCAAAATATCTTCTGTTTTGAGTTCATCTAAAGTTTTTCCCAATAATCGGTCAGCAAGCTTTCGGCGACTACTCACCGTTTCTTCTACCCATTCACCAATAGTTATTTTTTTAGCGTCTGCATATTTCAATATTTCAAATCTTTGATTCTCCACACTCTGTTTGTCCGTACTGACTCGGATATAGGCATAAATCATGGCAATATTTTAGCATTGTTAATAAAAACCCTTTTAAAGAGTTAAAATACCACTTTTTTGTAAAAAATAAAGGGTGTTAAACCTACTAATTTCTTGACTAGGTTATACGCTCGTTTTGTCTAATCAATAAACCCCAAATTATGCCCTTGATTCAGGTGTTATCCGAGAAAGAACAAGCCGTCTATGAAAATGCCCCCACATTTACGGGTAATGAAAGAAAGCATTTTTTATCGCTGCCTGCCTCCTTACAAATCAAAGTTAATTCTTTTCCAAGTACATCTAACAAAGTTGGGTTTCGCTTGATGTTTGGTTATTTTTTAGCAACTAAACGAATTTTCCCAGCGGAACAATTCAACCAAAAAGATATTCAATACTTATGTAATCAGTATGGTATGCTGCCTTTTGCTTTTGATATAGCTAAATATAAATCCAGTACCTATTCCCGGCATAGACAAATTATTCTAGAACACTTTGCTTTCCAATCCTACCAACCTAGAGTTCATAATCGACTAGTAACAGATGCTATTAATGAACAAATCTATTCTTGGGAAGACCCTCAACTCATTGTAGGCTACATTTTAGAATGGTTGGAGTGGAGACGAATTGAGCAGCCTAGCTATTATAATCTCCAATTGATTCTAACAAACGCTATTCGAAAACGGAACAAGGAAGTTAAACAGAAGTTTGGCGAATTAATTAGCCCTGAACAAAAAGTGGCTTTAGACCAATTACTTGAAAAACAAATAGACGATGGCAAGGAAGAGTATCTTTTAACCACCCTTCATAAGTTAAGTCCTTCCGATGCTCCTAAGCAAATCAGAGCAAATATCAAAAAACTAGAAATCGTACAAGCTATATTTGAAACGCTACAGCCGCTATTAAAACAACTTCAATTAAATCATAATGCTATCCGCCACTTCGGAGAAATTGTTCAAAACACAGAATCAGGACATATCGTTAGGAAAGAAGAACTAGACCGCTATTTTAATCTCACTACTTTTTGTGCCTATCAACGCTGCATTTTTGAAGACTGGATGGTCCGCACCTTGATTTCTGTATGTAAAGTTGCAGGTAATCGGGCAACGGCTAAAGAAAAAGAACGCTTGTTTGAGGGGCGTAAAAAGCGAAAAAAAGCTTTTCAGCAAGTTATGCATATCGCAGAAGATACCACTTCGTTGATTCAGAAAATCAGGCAATTAGCATGGATGAATATTTCTGCCGCACAAAAAGAACAACAATTACAGGAGCTGGTACCAAAATTAAAGGAAGAGCCTAATACTGCGCCACAATCTAATGATTTAGAGCAGATTAAAGCCGAACAACAACTTGCGGGGGAAGATGAATACTATATTTTTTTAGCAGAACAATCACAAAGTTTACAAATAAGGGTTAATCCTATTCTGAAAAAACTCACTTTAAATACTGCGGATTCAGACAAGGATTTATTGAAAGGCATCCAATACTTTAAAGACAAAGACGGGGTGGTAACTAAAACTGCACCTGTCAACTTTTTTAATGAAGAAGAGCAAACCGCTTTGGTAGATAAAGATGGAAAATTTAATGCATCGCTTTACAAAATATTGTTATTTCAAAAAGTAAAAGATGGCTTTGACCGAGGAAAACTACAGTTAAAACATACCTATGAATATAAGAACATGGATAATGTTTTAATACCTAAAGACCTTTGGGACAAAGACCCTGATAGTTTTTTGGAGAAGGCTAACCTCTCTCATTTAAAAGATGTCAAAGCAAGAATAGCCGAGTATAAAAAGGTATT
>JBGCFJ010000548.1:0-13062 GCA_045106885.1 Saprospiraceae bacterium | reverse complement strand
CAGTTCTGCGGCTTTATTTTGTCCTTCTACGGCGTTGGGAAAATACTCATTATGCTACGGCATAACTCCGTTTTTCCCGCCTTGTACAAGAACAAACTAAAACCACATCTTCTGGTAGGTTATTTATTGCCTGCTCCCTTAGTAGTTATTTTAACAAGAAACCCTTTTTCTCTTTTTGTTTTTTTTTGAAAATTGAACATTTTAAATTGAAAATCAATAGGAATATTTTTTATAAGAAAACCCTTGTAGTAAGTACCAACTTGGTCTATTATCCAGTAATTTTCCCTTCTTAATTTTCAGTCTAATTACTAGTAATAAAACAGTCTTTTTATAGGACAAAATCCACTCCACGCTCTACCATTTCTTGGTATTTCTCAGGATTAAAACGATACAAAAAAGCACCTTTTCTAGAGTTGGTTTTATCCTTTTCCTCTAGTTTCTCCAAAATTTTCATTGATAATATTTTCTTTCGGAAATTTCGACGGTCTAACGGTCGCTGATAAATAACCTCATAAAGGAGCCGCAATTGGGGAATCGTGAATTTTTCTGGTAATAATTCAAAACCAATGGGTCGATATCTCGTTTTTCGACGGAGTTTTTCTAAAGCATCTTCCACCATTTGTTGGTGATCTAAAATTAATTCTGGCAATTGGTCAAATTCAAACCATTGTGCTTTATAAGCATCAGCGATTTGTTTAGATTCTTCGGCTAATCTCATTAAAGCATAATGAGCTATAGAAATGACTCGAGCACCAGGGTCTCTATCTATTTGCCCATAAGTCCCCAATTCTTCCATAAAAACATTGGTCAATCCAGTATGTGTTTTTAGTACTCGTCCAGCAGCAGTTAGTACACTTTCTTCCTGCTTAACAAAGCTACCAATCAAAGACCACTCTGCTTGAAAAGGGGCTACTTTTCGTTGGAATAATAACAACTTTAAAGAATCTCGGTCAAAACCAAAAATAATACAATCTACCGCTAAAAGCAGTGGCGTTGCATCGGTATAATAAATGGAGCTATTAAATTTTTCCACTAAAACAATTTATAAATTTAGATTTTGATTTCCCAAAGATAAGCGTTATTTTTACAGTTCATGAAATAAGCGTAAAAAATACACTTTATAAAAAAATAATTTTAGACAATCTGATTTTTAGTTTTATACAATATTTTATATTATGCAGCAATTTCTATTCAAGGAGGTTGCTGTTTTTCGTAAAACAGGATTCTAAGTTTTAAAAATTATAATGGCTTTAGCAATAAAAACACAGTCACCGGGGAGAATTAATATTATCGGAGAACATACCGATTATAATGATGGGTTCGTATTGCCTGCTGCTATAGACAAAGCGACTGTCGTCCATCTAAAAAAGAATGATACCGCTAGTAATTGTAGCATGATTGCTTTAAATATTGGAGAGATCGCTTATTTTGATTTAACTAATATAAAACCAGTTGAAAGTGGCTGGCAAAATTATATGCTGGGCGTTATCCATGAATTACAAAAAATAGGCGCAAAATTTACAGGCTTTGATTGTGAGTTTGGTGGAAATGTACCCATTGGTAGCGGAATGAGTTCTTCTGCGTCCTTAGAGTGTAGTTTAGCTTTTGCTTTAAATGAATTATTTGAGTTGGGCTTTGATAAGTGGCAGTTGATAAAAGCGGCACAAATGGCAGAGCATAATTTTGTCGGCATCAAATGCGGCATTATGGACCAATTCGCTAGCATGATGGGCAAAAAAAATCAAGTGATATTGCTGGATTGTCGCTCCTTAGAATATGAATATTTCCCACTTGATTTAGGTGTATACCAATTACTATTACTGAATACAAATGTCTCTCATTCTTTAGGAGATTCTGAATATAATAATCGACGAGCAGAATGTGAAAAGGGCGTAGCAATTATCAAAGAAACATACCCTGAAATCAAGAATTTAAGAGATGTGTCCTTAGCTATGCTAAGTGAATTTTCAGGAAAAATGCCTGCGATAACTTTTAAGCGTTGTTACCACGTAGTTTCCGAAATTCAAAGAGTATTAGAAGCCACTCAAGCAATGAAAGAAGGCAATCATCAATTATTAGGCGAATTGGTCTATCAATCGCATTTTAGTTTACAAAACGATTATGAAGTAAGCTGTCCAGAGCTAGATTTCTTGGTACAATTAACTCTAAATAAAGATTATATTTTAGGCAGTAGAATGATGGGTGGTGGCTTCGGTGGTTGTACCATTTCCATTATCAAAAAAGAAATGGTAGGCATATTTAAAACCCATGCAGCCAAAGCTTATAAAGAACGATTTAATAAAGACTTAACACCTTATACCGTCTCTATTGAAGATGGAGCAAAGGTGCTTTAAAATAAGTTTTCGATTATCAGTTGACAGGAAATCGACAACTGAAAAATCCGATACAATTAGTCGCATAATTTCTATTTCGCAAAGCAGTAATTAAATCATTTTCAGTAAAGGTAAAAGTCTGTTCAGTAGTCGATTCACTTCCATGAAAAGTAGTCGCAAATAATCGAGGGGTTATCTTAGTATCAATTTTTGTAGGCAAAAACCCTGCAAAAAAAGCTTTATGAGCTGGATAAGTAAAAGAACCTGGTGCGTATCGTTTTTCCCAACCTGTATTGGGACACCTTTCGAGGTGTCCGACACGTGATTATCAATTTTCAAGCTGACTATCTATCCGCTATTCTTATAATTGACTCTCTTAGGTTTAAATATATTCATTTTTGTCAATATTAAAGAAAGCCTAATATTTTTTTCAATTGATACAATAATTCGATTCTCGCTTTAGTTTAATAGATGTAATTTTTATTTCAAAAACAAGTAAATTCAAAAAAAATTATTAATTAATTATTTTGACTTTACTACAAACATTTTTCATGAAGCAAACCTTTACGAACAACGATTTAGTTAGATTTATTTACAAAGAAACTTCTGCCATCAAAACATTAGCTATTCAAGAAGCTTTAACTGTAGACGCTGATTTGTTTGATAATTATCAAGCATTGATGAGTGGTTACATGGAGCTTCCAAAAGCTACTTTTGCGCCTACTCGTTCTGCACTTCAGAACATTTTAAAGTATAGTGCGCAGGCAACTGTAGAAGCGTAAGTGACTAGTGGCAGTATAGTAGTAACAGTTAAATTTACTCAACTGACACGACAATTCGTATTTACTACTTTGCCCTAAGCCTCAATCTAACAAATCACACGCTCTCCACTGAGAGCACCTTGCTAAAAGCCGTAAGCATTCTATAGTAGAATACTTACGGTTTTTTACATTTTATTCAATCTTAATTTCATTCCTTATAATTAGGTGGATGCTGTTCTTCAAAATTGGTCTGTTTCTGAAATTGCTGGGCAATTGCTAACAAAATCGCTTCCTCATATAAATTCCCCAGTAAGGTAATACTCGTAGGCCTCCCCTTTTTATCAAATCCATTGGGCAAAGCAACCGCTGGATGCCCAGTTAAATTGGTAATCAATAATTGCCGACCGCCAAAAGTAGGCGCAATAATGACATCATAATTTTGAAAGATTTGATGCATTTTTTCAATTAATACTTTACGATGTCGATTAGCTTGTAAATATTCTACTGCGGGAATAAATCGGGCCTGTCGTAGGGAATTGGCTCTTGACCGATAATCTTGCTGCACCATTTTATCGACTTCTTCCGAACGAACTAATTCATCGAAAAAAGTTCCTGCCTCTGCCCGTAAAATCACATCAAAAACCGCATAAGGGAAATCTTTTGGAAAACTAACAGCTTCCAGATTTAAGCCCATTTTTTCCAAAGTAGTTAATGCTCTTCGATTATGCTCACCAATAACGGTAGTATCTTTATCGAAATGCGCTTTTAAATATCCTACTTTTAATGTACTTAAATCGAGGTCGTTTGTATAATTAAAGGCGGCATCTCTTACCGTTCTATCTTTACCATCTGTTCCACGAATAGCATCAAAAACAATCGCACAATCTGCTGCGCTTCGACACATCGGACCAACTTTATCCATTGACCAAGAAAGGGGCATGACACCATATCTCGTCACTCGTCCATAAGTAGGTCGTAATCCTGTCAATCCACAACGATTAGATGGAGAAACAATAGAACCTAGCGTTTCCGTTCCTAAAGCAAATGCAACCAAACCTGCTGCGGTAGCTGCTCCAGGCCCAGCAGAAGAACCACTTGCACCTTGTGTAATGTCCCAAGGGTTTTTGGTCTTTCCTCCGTACCAAACATCCCCTCTTGCCAAAGCTCCAGAGGTTAATTTTGCAATCAAAATAGCGCCCACTTCATCTAGTTTCTCAATCACACTTGCTGTATAATCAATCATTTGATTTTTATAAGGAGCAGCGCCCCAAGTTGTTTTATACCCTTCAACTGCCATTAAATCTTTCGTACCATAAGGAATTCCATGTAACAATCCTTTATAATTTCCTGCGGCTATTTCCGCATCCACCTTTTTAGCTTGTGCTAAAGCTCTATCCTCAGTTAAAGTAGTTACCGCCTGCAAAGAGCCATCATATTTTTTAATGCGATTGATATAAATTTTTGTTAATGCCTCCGCTGTAATTTGTTTGGACTGGAGCAATGCAGCCAATTGCGGAATAGTATAAAAGGCAATATCATCTTCGTTTACAGGTAAAGTTACTCCTTCCGCTACCTCCCATTTATTAGGAATTTGTTGTTTAGGAATAACAAAACCATTCGGATGTGGGTCAAAAAGTAAGGCTGGAAAAACTTCATTGTCGATGGCATAAACCCTAGAAGAGTCATAACCTGTTTGATTTCTTCCTAAATAACGATACATTGTATCAATGGCATTTTTAGAAAAATCAACCCCAATTACCTTTTGTGCTTTTTGAACATCTTTTTTAGAAAATTCTGGATGTTTATAAGTATTACAAGAGAGTAATAAAAGCAACAAAGCAAAGCAATATAAAATCGGGTGCTTAAGGCAAGAATGTATCATTGACCAATTTTTGAAAAAAATAAAATTCCAAAATAAGTGTCTTTTCTTGAAAATAAAAAAAGCGATAGCTTCAAATTAGAAACTATCACTTTTTTAGAGGAATTTGTTACGAGTTGCCTGTTGCAAATTACCTTTTTAGCAGAACCAGCAACTATTAATCTTTAATGAATTTTTTAGTCTGAATCTGCTGTCCATCTCTTATGACCAAATGATAGAGTCCTTTTTCTAAATGACCAATATTCAATTCTTTTCCTTCCATTATTTGGTGCATTACCTGCTGTCCTAATAAATCAAATATTTCTATGACAGGCGTTGCTGTTACAGCTTGGTAATTTAAGAATAAAGTCTCGTTTGCTGGATTTGGATAAATAGCTAACGTAGTCGTTGAATTTAGCGGTGTGGTGATGGCAATACCAATTCTCGAATCATCCCCACAAAGTTTATCCTCTTGAATAGTAAGACCTGTAAATTCGCCTGTATAAACACAGCTTTTTTCTTTAGAAAAGATAGTTTTAAAAGAAAAATCTTTTCCTGTAGTAGGGACTATAACTCGTCTAAAAGTATAACTAGTACTACCTTGTAATCGACTCACATTAACACTTTGAAAGAATCTACCTGCTTCTAATCTCAAATGACCTTTTTCAGGCACATTCTTAAAATTAACAATTACATCTGCGATAACAAAATCGTCATTTAAAGTAAAACGACTTCCTTCATGACAACTATGGATTTCCCCCAAGGACATACTGCTAATTTGACAATCATCATCACAAGATTCAGGACCGACTAGAATAGTTTCCAATTGACAAGTTGAATCCGCATTATCGGTAATTACCAACAAAATACTATCCATTTCAAAAGTTCCCATCGCTGTGCTATAAGAATTGACCGTATTATATTCACCACTATGCGCTCCCATCACATTATTAACAGAAAATCCGTTACTTACATTTATTCCTGTGACAATTAAATCAAAAGTCAGATAATCATCCGAAGCATCAGTTGGCGTCCCATTATCTTGGCAATTAACGTTTTGAATCGTCGCATTAGTCAGCGTACATTCCTTGCTAATCGTCGTAAATTGACTTGTCAAATAAGCAGATTTTCTTTGTCCATCACAAATCGAACGAATTCGATACTCATAAGTCGTACTTTCTGCCAAATCGCTAATTAATAATTCATTAGTTTGAATTGATTTCGATACCCAATTCTCCGCACCTACTGGTCTATACTCCAATTCATATACTACGCCTATACCCAAATTCGGCCAAGAGACGAATGCACCATTTAAATAATTTTCTGTATTTACACTACTATTGCTTGGCGGGTCACAAGCCCCTGTAGAACAACTTTGAGGCGCTCGATTTCCATAAAAAACGCTTCTCTTCCTACAATTTTCGTTGTATTTAAAGGCTGCTATTACTTCAATTGTTCGACCATTCGCTACAAATGGTAAATCAAATAAAGTATAGCTGGTTGCAGTAGAAGCTGAAGAAAAATTAAGTTCCGCATTCGTATGTCCAGTAATTAATACGGTTCCAGAAGTAGGTACTCGTTCAAAAGTAACCGTCACATCTACCGTATAAGTGTCATCCAAGGAAGAAGCAGTTCCTCTATCATCACATTCTCCAATATTAGCAATAGTAATATTTATTATTTTGGGGTCTTCACAACCACAAAAACCAACCTCTGTTATATCGGCATTATAAGGGCATTCATCTTTGCAATCAGCCACTCCATCATTATCACTATCTTTATCTACTGTTCCACAACCACAATTTCCTGCAGCTATTTTAGCTGGGTCATTTGGGCATTTATCATTACAATCAGGAGTTCCATCATTATCACTATCTGTTTCTGCTACGCCACATCCACAAACACCTGGTTGCGTTTTATTTGGGTCATTTGGGCAACCATCATCTGTATCGTCTTTACCGTCTTTATCTGTGTCTGAATCACAATTCTCTCTTAGTTCCTTTTCGCTTTTACAAGCTTTATTATTATCAATAAAGGTCCCCCCTTTAATCACATTTTCTTGAAGAAGCGGATAAAAGGCACAGCAATCTTCTAGTAAGAAATTTTTTCTAAGAATAAGCGGGCCACCTATTTTTTTCACTAATCCGAAAGCATTGATAGAATCTAATTCTGTATTTCCTTCAATCAATAGCGTCTTTTTAATATACAGTAAACTATCAAGCCCATCTAAATCTTTCAGTTTTCGATTATATTCGATAAATACACTGCCCATTACAGAATCTAGTGTACTTAAATTGTGAAGATTCATAATCTCATCTCCTTTAATCAATAAAAAACCATTAATCTTCGTACCAGTAAAAGCATCAACTTCTGCCTGAGTAGTCAAAATAACATTTTGCGCAGACAAATTTAATTGGCTATTAAATGCAATAGCAAACAGTAATAAACGGGTAAACCATGTCCATTTCATAAATAGTGGATTTTTGTTGTTTAACGAGCATACTTAGAAAACGAGGAACGGTACCTTTCTGTCGATAGGTAGAAATGAGGAATGATGAACTTTTAAAACACCAGTCTTCACTAAATTCATTCCTTCTACTCAAGCGCTCTAATGCTATAATTTGTGTTATACTTAAAAAGGTAGTGTTGTAATGGAAGGAGGGAAACATCAAATTTATGGAAATTATAGGCTAATTGCGACTTTATAACAAAAATTAACATATTAGTATAAATAAAAATTTAGGTAAAAACCCAACCTTTTCCCTAGTAGTTTAGGTCTTTGTTGATAAATGAATCCACAGTACTGTTATCTCAAATTTAAAAATCTCAACCATGAAAAAAATAAATTATTACTTAGCATTTAGTAGTTTTTTAACTTTATTCTTTTTCCAATCTTGTACTCAAGATTTGTGTAATCGCAGCACAACCTTCGTTCGCTTTGACCCCGTTTACTTACAAGTAGATGAAATTAGAGAGGATATTCAAATACAAGCAGCTCGCAGTTTAAAAAACCCAGGTAAACTTTATTACTATAAAGAGTACATTTTAATTAATGAACGGAGAGAGGGCCTACACATTATAGATAATCGAGCCCCTGAAAATCCTCAAAACATTGCGTTTATTAAGATTCCAGGCAATGTAGATATGGCGGTAAAAAATGGTATTTTATATGCTGATAATTACATTGATTTATTAGCCATTGATATTCAAAATCCAGCTGTTCCTAAATTGGTAAACCGAATCGAAGATGTTTTTAATACACTCGGTCAAGACCGTGATTTAGGTCATTTAGTCTATTATGAAGAAACGGTTGTTACCGAAGAAATTAATTGTTCAGACCCACAGTGGGGCAATCCTTGGTTTACTAGAGGAAACGAGGTTTTTGTAGATGTTTTAACAGCAGAAGCAAGTGGTACGCCTATCAATAATAGTGGTTTACCTACTTCTGTTGGTATTGGTGGTTCGCTGGCACAATTCACTTTAGCAGACCATTATTTATACGTGGTGGACGAATGGGATTTAAAAGTATTTGATGTCATTGATTGTACACAACCTGATTTTATCAATACGGTAAATGTTGGTTGGGGCATTGAAACAATATATCCTTATCAAGATAATTTATTTATCGGGGCAGCAGATGGTATGTATATTTTTGATAATAAAAATCCAGTAGCACCTAGATTGCTATCTAAATTTGAGCATGCTCGAGCTTGTGACCCAGTTGTGGTAGATGGCGATATTGCCTACGTTACGCTTCGAGATGGAACGACTTGTCAAGGGTTTAATAATCAACTAGATGTCGTAGATATTTCAACACTTACTCATCCAAAATTATTAACTTCTTATCCGATGGATAATCCACATGGTTTAGCCCTTCGAGATAAAACGCTTTATTTATGTGATGGAGATGCTGGATTAAAAGCTTTTGATGTAACCGATTGGGAAACCATTGACCAAAATCAATTAGCTCATATAAAAGGATTTTCTACTTATGATGCAATTGCTTTGCCGAATGATATTTTATTAGTGATTGGTAAAGACGGTTTTTATCAATTTAAAGCAGGGAATCCTAAAGATTTGAAGGAGATTAGTGTGATTCCTGTTGAGCGAGATTAAATTATAAGGTTCAAAATGATATGGGTGGAGAATTGTAGCTTAGACCTCTGGTCTGAGTAGGTTTGAGTACAGCGGTAACACGATTTTCTACTCAGACCAGAGGTCTAAGCTACCGTTGACCCACCTAAATCACTTTGAGCCAATTATAAGTGTTCCTCACAAATTATACATCATTCCTATTAGCTATCCGAGATGCAATATATCCGAGATAAAAATAAAACATCACGGATATATTGCACCTCGGATAAAGGTTACTTAATCAAAGCTTTCAAAGCATTTTCTAGTTTCTCAAATTCTATTCGAGTACCTAAGGGATGAGGAAAATAATAACCTACCAGCCTGACGGATTCTTTTTCCTTTTAAAGCCTCCCATCCGCAAGCGGTTCACAATCAGCGATTGTTCATCTTGCTAAAAGAAAAAATAACCTCGTCATTTCTGGTAGGTTATTTATTGCCTCATCCCTAATATCTTTTTATCCTTATCTAGAATAAAAATATTAGGTAGACTACTTGGCGCATATTTAGTCTCTACCGTCAAATCCGCTTCCGTATCTATGCTCTGTTTTTACCTAAAATTGGTAATCTTTGTAAACAATAAAATCAATAAATCCAACTTTCGGTATCATTAAAAAATACATTCCGTTGGCTAAATTTCGTTGTCCTGTAAATCTAAGATTGCCCCCTTTCGCCACATTAACAGAATCTACGGCATAGGTCAAGTTTCCAGCATAGTAGCCTAAAACACATTTTTCAGGAATATTTAATCCTTTAATTTGGAATTGAAAATTATAATTGACTGCTTTACTTCCCCTTGCTAAACAGACAAAAAGAAGGGCGAATAATAAGTAAACAACAGGGGTATCAATACTTTTTTTCATCTTGTAAAAATAGGGGATTACAAATAATTAGCGCGTAGTTAAGTAGACTTCTTATCGGAGCCTTATAAAATAGATTAGTATTTAATATTTTTCTTTTCTTCTATTTCTTTGCTACCTTTAGCACTAAGGAATAAGATAAAATAAGTAGTCAGACAAAGTAGACTACCATTTTTTAAACACATAGTCACAATAGAATTTTCACATAGTGAACATAGTTTTAAGTATTAATGTATTCTATTTAGTTCGCAAAACTATGTTTACTATGTGTTTTTACTATATGACTATCTGGCAAAAATCATAAAAATTGTTGACTTGTTTCTCTGACTACTTACTATTTCATTCTTAATATATCGACTTAACCAATTTTATAAAAATGAAAGTTTCCAATCTTCTCAACTACCTACTATTATTTCTTTTAATGAGTTGTCAAAATAATAGTACAACCAAAACAGCTGAAACAGCGGCCATCAAAACAGTAGAAAAAACTGTACCAGTTCAATGGGTCACTTATAAAGCAAAAAATAATCCTACGGGTAAAAACATAGTCTTAGTAACAGGCGACGAAGAATATCGCTCCGAAGAAGCTATGCCTCAATTGGCAAAAATATTGACGGAGCATCATGGATTTGATTGTACCGTATTATTTGCGCAAAATCCAGAAAAACTAGGAACGATTGACCCAAATTATAGTTTTAATATTCCTGGGCTAGAAAAATTAGCCAATGCAGATTTGATGGTTTTGTTTACTAGATTTCGAGCCTTACCGAATGAACAAATGCAACATATAGACAATTATCTATCGGCAGGAAAACCATTGATTGCCATTCGAACGGCTACCCATGCTTTTAATTTCAAGGATACGACGCATCAATACCAACATTATGGATTTAATTATAAAGGAGATAAAACAGCTTGGAATCTAGGTTTTGGTAAATTGGTTTTAGGAGAAAGTTGGTACAGACACCATGGCCACCACAAACACCAAAGTACTCGTGGAATTATTGCCGATGGGGCAGCAACTCATCCAATTACCAATGGTATAGAAAACGGTGCAATTTGGGGCCCAACCGATGTTTATGGAATTAGAATACCTATGCCCAATACCCAATCTATTATTTTAGGGCAAACAATTGATAGAGCAGGAGAATTTGAT
Source organism: Saprospiraceae bacterium (assembly GCA_045106885.1). Taxonomy (GTDB): domain Bacteria; phylum Bacteroidota; class Bacteroidia; order Chitinophagales; family Saprospiraceae; genus JAFMDF01. The sequence continues at coordinate 1,963 of JBGCFJ010000548.1, read as the reverse complement.
AAAACCGATGCTTTTTATGGTTTAAAAGAAACCGATACAGCAGTCGCAACTATTACAGGAAAAGGCGAAAAAACCTATAATCCAAACGCTCAAATGCCTCCAATTGCTTGGACAAAAAACTACCAACTGCCAAATGGTAAATCTGGCAATGCTTTCACCACCACAATTGGTTCAGCTACAGATATGGTAGATGAAGATGTTCGTCGATTAATGGTCAATGCGACTTTTCATTTATTGGGTATGGAGGTGCCAGCTAAAGCAAATGTTGATTTGGTGGGTGCTTATAAGCCTTCTCCTTATCAGTTTCATGATGATGCGCATTGGGTGGAAAAGAATTTGCAGGTTGCAGATTATGTGGAGTAGTTTTTAACTGATTTATCACTTTAATGTAAACTATAGTTATCGAACAATTTTTTTTTGAAAAAAGGGTTTATTTAATTGAAAATATTTTTTTTAATTAAACAAGCTTTTAAAGTATTGGAAATAAGTATAAAATGTTCTTAAACTATACTTATTAAACAATTTTTAATAGGAAAATATTAGAAATATATGAACGAGTTCGTTTGTATACACAAGTTACCTTTCACCCAAAAAAAAGAAAAAGAAAAATGAGGACATTCGAAATATTTGGGATAATATTCATTCTAAGATAGATTCTACTAAAAAAGAATAATAAAAAAGAAATGACTAACAAAGAGGATACTACAATAATAGGGTATAGCGGATTTATCTTTTTCGAGGATGCTTATTTGTATAATGAAAATGCTTGCTATGTAGCAGATTCATCAGAATTAGCAGAACAATTAATGTTAGATTGTGGGTATTCTAAATTAGATTTTCGAATTGATGAAATATCACTAAATGACCTTTTAAATGATTTTGGTTGTTCGTGTCATGAATATGCGATGGAAAAATTAGCATTCAAGAACTTTAAGTTAATAAGCAAAGAAAATGATATAAGCTTTGAGTCAGAAAAATTTGATACTGATTTAGATTTGATGGTCGTTAATATTCGAGTAAAGAAAAATAACTTGGATAGAAACAGAGAGAATTGAAGTGTGAAAAAATAAAAAAGAAGGCGAAAAGGTAACACTGCATCTATTTTTAGCTACCCTATACGGGCAGCCAAAAACAGATGCTTGACCGTTAAAGGCAATTAAGAAAAAAGAACAACCAATCAAAAAAATGTTCAATTAATTATCCTTTAACGGGAGGCAATTCCGAAACTCCCTAAAAAGAAGTAGGAATAATCTTATAACCTTGACCTTTATGAAAAAAATTAATGTATTTCACAGAAGCATTTTCAGATTATGTATTTTGGTAACCATTCTCACATTAGGAATAAATCCTATTGCTTTTTCTCAGAATCTTGATATTTCTACAGAAGAAAATGAAGATAGGGAATCAGAAATTGTAAAAGAACGACTAAGAAATTACAGAGCTGACATTGACAATAAAAATGTTAAATTGGCGCGAATAAACGGACTGAACAAACTGTTTCAAAGAGAAAAATTTAACCTAAAGATTCCTAATTACACATCTGTATTTGAAGTAGAAAAAAGAAGATTAATGTTTGAGGCTGAAGATTCATGGACTTATTTTGGAACTATTTACAATAAAAAGTATGATTTGACTGGAGAACTTTCTATTACTAATTATATTGGGGAAATATATGGCGAGATTGTAATTGATAATCAATTATATACGCTTGATAATGCAGAACTCAAAGAACAGAGCAATTCCAAGTTATATTTTGTAGAAAAGAATATGGGCATTATATCAAAAGATTATTGTGGTGTCACTCAGGGTGAACGAGAGGGATTTGACGAAAATGAGATTGCAAAAATGAGGTCAATGTCCTGTTCAGGAACAACTGTAAATGTAGGATTTGTTTACACCGAAAAAGCTAGACAATCAACAAACTGTCCTGCAAAAGCTATGAACTCAATACAGGCACTTAATG
>JBGCFJ010000547.1:0-2039 GCA_045106885.1 Saprospiraceae bacterium | reverse complement strand
TGAGGTAATAACAGAAAATAAAGCTCCTCTGCCTTTTACGGAAACAGGTTATCGGTCTCATTTTACCAATGGAGAAGATATTAAGAAATATGAAACGCCTACGGCTTTTGTAAAAGCATGGCTGGAAGAATCTGCTAAAAGTAAAGAATGGAAAGCTTATGAAAAGAAAAGAGTGTGAGACAAATTAGGGTCAGGAATAATAATAAAGCAGGAGTTTAATAGAAATCGTAAATTTAGTTTGCGAAAAAAAATTAAAAACTCTAAAAAACTCCTGTTGCAATATATGGAAAAATCAGCATTAAATGAGATTCTAAAAAGAGAAGTAGATAAGTTAACTCAATTGGCGGAAGGCTACCTTGAAAAAGACACGCGTGTAGATAAGATGGAATTGGGATTGTTGAAGGAATTATTATCGATATGTTACACCCTATTAGAATTTATTCTACAACAAAAAATAAATCAAAAGCTAGATAAAATACCAAAAGATAAGTATGGAGAAAAAGTGTATGGCAAAGGCTTACAATCAAGGAACTATCAAAGTTTATTTGGTAAACATCAATTATTACGACCAAGTTACTGGACAAAATCACTAGGTAAGTTTTTTGTACTAGACGAAGATTTAAGCCTACCCCAAGCCAAATGGTCGTATAATTTACAAGAATTAATAGGCTTAAATGCCTCAGAGAATGATTTTAGAGAAAGTGTAAGGGTCGTCAATAAATTACTAGGTTTGAACTTAAGTGGCAAATCATCAGAGCGAAATGCAGGACGCTTAGGGGTGGAAGTAGAAAATTATTATGAATCAAAAGAGCTATTGCCAAGAACAGATGCGGTGTGTTTTAGTGCGACCTTTGACGGCAAAGGCGTACCGAAAATAAAAGATGCAGCAAAGAAAGAGGGCAATCCTAAAAAAAAGCTAGGAAAAGGAGAGAAGAAAGGAGTAATGCAAATGGCTACAGTAGGGGTAATGTCCTGTTTTGAGCCAAGGCAACGCACAAGCAACAGTATCATTAATACATTGATGGGCAGCCCTTTAAGTAAAGTCCAACCAGATAAAGCTATAAAGTTAGAAAAACAGGTTAATGATAATAAGTGGCATCAGGATATACATAGGCGTTCCTTTCTGGCAGACCAAGCAAAAAGTGTAGATTATGGAATCGGCCATTTAAAAGAACGGATGAAAAATCCAGATAGTAAATTCGTTGTTCCTTTAGACGGAGGTATTGGATTAGAAGAAAAGGTAATGGCAGCCGTTAAGAAATATGGACTTGAAATACAATTCGATGGAATAATAATGGATATTATTCATGTGAGTGAATATGTATGGAAAGCGGCTACCGCCATTTATGGGGAGAAATCTAAATCTCGCGCACCTTGGGTAAGAAAAGCATTGGAAGATTTACTCGCAAGTAAAACAGATGAGGTAATTGAAAGATTGGAAGGTTTGCTAGAAAAAAAGAAGTTATCTAAGGCCAAAATTAAGCAGGTTCAAAAGACTATTAACTACTTTAAAAACCATAAGCATAAAATGGATTATCAAAAATTTATCGATAAAGGGTATCCTGTTAGTTCTGCTTTAGTAGAAGCTGCTTGTGGGCATTTAGTTAAAGAAAGAATGGAGCAAAGTGGGATGAGATGGTCTTCCCTAGGTGCTCAAAATATAATGGATTTAAGAGCAGTAAAATTAAATGAAGATATGGATGATTTTATGGAATTTGTTATTAGTAAAGATAGAATTAGAAAAAATGGCAAAGCTGCTTAATATTAGTTTTGACCCTAATTTGTCTCACACTCAAATCAAATTGTCAACATCCAGTTCCGTGTTAAAAAAAATCCGTGTTAAAATTTGTCAACCTCTAAATCAGTGTGGGAATAATTTAAATCCAAAAAATAATCAAGCAATATTTAGTTGAATCTCTTTAATGAAATACGACGTTTCCTGCAATTACCTTTCTCAAAAGAGGAAGACTGGTTTGGTTTGTCCAAAAACTTTGTATCCATTAGTATAGGCACTACTGCGTTCTTATACATTTTCCAAC
>JBGCFJ010000546.1:0-3139 GCA_045106885.1 Saprospiraceae bacterium | reverse complement strand
GTGGTAGAAATGAACTAGTAGTCTGTCATCTTTGAAATGATGGGTGATTCGTAATCGCCAAATTCATTTGGCTGATTCTACTTAATAGACTGAACCAGCCTAATGAATGTGGCGGTTACGCAAAATTTAAAACCAACAAATTGTCGATACTTTAAAGTGTCGATAACCGTTAATCTCAAATCTAACCTCAGATTCCCGCCGAAGGTGGTTGAAAATTGAAAATTGAAAATTTGAAATTGAAAATTAAATTTCACTTAGAAACTTAGTTTGCTGTAGGTCATCAAAAAAATAAGTTTCTTTGTAATAAAATCTACTAGGAAAAGGTTTTAAAGTAGCATCTATCTGGTCTAATAAAAACTAACCTATATTCTTCAATCCTCGTGCCTTAAGCACCTAAAATGGATAAATAAAAAAATGAGTCTAATCAAAAAAATAGGGTCGTTCCCACTAATCGCGCTAATTCTATTTTTCAGTTGCCAAAATGATGCTGGAAAAGGGGCAGACAATGCCTTGGAAGCCATTCCTATCAATTCTACGGTAGTAACTGCTTTTGATGTACCTACTTTAATGCAAAAAGCTAATTTTGAAGCCATTCAAAAAATGGATTTCTATCGCTTTTTTATGGAAAAAGCCGAAGAAGAAAGTGATATTTTAGCAACAGTCTTAGCCAATCCTGAAAATGCGGGCATTGACTTAACTAAAAATGCCTACGTTTCTATAGAGTTGAATCCTGACAATCCAGAAGAAATTTATACAGGCATTATTTTTAATCTGGTAAGCCCAGAAGATTTCAGCAGTTTTGCCAACTCCTTTAGAGACGCTAAAACTGGTAAAAGGAATGGGTATCAGTTTGCGGATTTGAACGATGATACCCAATTAGCTTGGAATAATCGAGTGGGCATCTTAGCACTTGGAGAAGGTATTTATGAAACGGAAGAAGTTGTGGATGCTTTTTTTGCGCCAAGTCAAGCAACCAGTTTATCCAAGGATGAAAACTTAACGCAATTACTGTCTGAACAGCATGATGTCACTACTTGGTTAACTTCTAATGCCTTAGCCAAAAATAAAAATGCTAAACTGGTGTTATCTCTGGCTAAAATCAAACCTGAAGCCATCCATGATAATTTTATTCATGGTCATGTAGATTTTGAAACAGGCAAAGTCAACACACAACTCAATTACTTTTTTCAAGAAGCATTGATAGAAGACGTCAATTTATTATTTAAGGAGCATGTAAAAACAGATTTCTCTCCTTATGTTGATGGTAAAAATTTAAATATTTACCTCTCTGCCGCATTAGATTTTGCTGGGCTCCATACCGCATTAAGCAAAAGGCCGCAAGTAAAAATGTTCGCAGATTTTGCCTTAAAAAGTTATGGTTTAAGTATCAATAAACTAAAAGCTGCGCTAGATGGAGATTTTGTTTTTGCCACTTATACTGGAAATGTCAATAATCGGCAAGAAGGATTATTTGCTATCAAATTGAATGACCAATCACAATTTGAAGCCTTTTTAACAATAGCAGAAGCAAATGATTTGGTGACTAAAACAGGAAACGGTCGCTATAATATTGCGCCGAGTTTGAATAAAATGCTAGGAAGTATTTTGCCTTTTGAGATGGATTTAGGTAGTGCTTTTGACAATCAGCTAATGATTAAGGATGGTATTGCTTTTATCGCTGGTAATATTGACCGATTAGATAATATTGCCTCAGGAAACATCAAAAATACTAAACAATTACCTGTTGAAATTAATAAAATGGTCAACGCCAATCCACTCGCCTTGTTTATAGATTTTAATTCCTTAAAAAGAGTCGGTATATTAAATACCGCTTCGTTAAATTTATTAGAATTATTTGGCAATAAAAAAGGAGCTGATTTTGAATTGTCTATGCAGAACCAAAATATCAATAGCTTACAAGCTATCTTCGAGGCAATCAATGAGGCTTTTTTGGAAACCAAGGAAGAGAAACAACCTGTTTCGCAGGAGAAAAGCTAGATTGAATGATGAGTTATTAGTTAGGAGTGATGAATTTTATCACTCATAACTAATAACTCATAACTATTTCTAGCCATAATTATATGGTAAAATCTTAGAATCTTTGACGGTTGATAAAGTCATTAAGGTTTTCAAGCGCTCAATTTCTTCAATTTGAGACAAAGTCTTGAATAATAACTGTTCGTAAGTTGGAATATCTTTACAAACGATTTTAATCAAGAAATCTGCCTCTCCAGTAATAATATAGCACTCTGTAATTTCTTCGATAGATTTAATTTTCTCTAAGAAATTATTTAAGGCATTTTCCTTTTGCCAAGCTAAAGACACCAAAACAAAAGTTTTGACACTCAAACCAATAGCCTGAGGAGAAACTTGTGCATGATAACTTTCTACTACACCAGCTTGCTCCAATTTCTTCACCCTTTCTAAGGTTGGTGCAGGAGACAACCCAATCTTCTTTGACAAATCAAGGTTAGTAATTTTACTATTTTCTTGTAAAATCCGCAATATCTTCAAATCAATTTTATCCAGCTTGTCGGACATATCTTTCTACTTTTTGTTGTTAAATTTTATGGTGTTTTTCTTAAACGCCCGCAAGTTAATTTAAAAACAGGAAAGAGCAAATAAAAAGAAAATAAAATTTAAAAAAACCCTAGTTAATTTCTTTTTTCTAGTATTTTTTAAAAGGTTTACTAATTAAATTTGGAGAATAAAAAATAATAATTTTCAAATATATTTTTAAATGTGTCGGTTTTCGGGCAAAATACTATAATACTATGGATTAAGTGAACTTTTTGTTGAAAATATGATTTTTATTGCTTAAATTGTACTTGAACATATTTTTAAAATCCAGAACTAAAACTCAATCCCATGTTAATTTTAAGTTTTTTACTAGTCATCCTATGCTTTTTTGGTTATGATGTAATTAAAGGAAGCATTCAGTTAAAGGCAAAGTAGGATATTGCCAAATTTAAACTCCCATATCTAAAATTTAAGAAACTTTAAACGTCTTGTCATTTGGCAAGGCGTTTTTTTGTTATAGGATGACAGGATTTTTATGGATTAACAGGATGAGCGAGCGAATCCGTAGGGCGAATGTCCTTTTCTGCTTAACGTTTTTGCCTCTTAGCAAAAGCCAACT
>JBGCFJ010000545.1:0-5474 GCA_045106885.1 Saprospiraceae bacterium | reverse complement strand
GAAACTGATGCCCATTCGTGGCACACACCAAGTGCCTGTGTCAATTTGCCCTATGCGGGCAAACTGCACAGGCACAAACCGTTACTTTCCAGGTAAAACCAACTCCCGAGCAGCATCCCATTTTTGCGTCAATCGAGACACAATAATAATCGACAATAATCCAGAAACCATTGCCAATGTTCTAAAAGGAAACAATACGACTCCATCCTCAATCATTGGATAATCAATGCGTATGGGCATCCCTAAAGTCGTATCTCCCCCGCCAAATCGAAGAATAAAAGCAACCGTAAATCCTGCAATTGCCCCATAAGTATTTGCTTTCTTATCGAATAAAGCGCAGACTAGAGGTGGGAAAAGTAGGCAATACACAAAATCGCTACACAAAAACCATAAATCGTAAATACTATTGATATTCAAGGCTAAAATAGTTGCCGTTACGCCGACAATCCAAATACAACCTTTTAATATTTTGGCTAATTTTTGCGTCGTTATTTCTGGGTCAATCAAAGGACGATAAACGTTCCATGTTGCCATCGAGGAAGCCGATAAAATGGAAGAATCTGCGGAGGACATAACTGCCGCTGCTACTGCTCCTAAACCAATAGTTGCTACCCAAGGATTCGTCAAATATCGGATGACATGCGGTAATACCGAGGCAGAATCAGGTGGCGCTGGCAAGCCCATCGCTGCCCAATCTGCCACATCTCCAACGATGCCAATCATGCCTGCTGGAACGGCTGCAAACAAACAAAAAAATCCTGCAAATAAGGATAATCTAACCGCTGTATTCTCGTCTTTAGAAGCTAATACTCTTTGAAAATAAACTTGCCACGGTAAGCCACCAAAAACCAATAAGAGGGCATAATCCCACCAATTCCAGTAATAAGCGCCTAATGCTTCTACACTTGGAAAAAAAGAAGCTGCTGCGCCTTTTTTTGCCTGATAAGTCGTCCATGCCATATCCCAGCCTCCGACAGCCTCTAAGGCAAAAGGAACTACTAAAAACAAGCCACCAATCAATAAAATAATTTGTACCACATCCGTTAAAGCTACTGCCCACAATCCACCTAATGCGGTATAAGCAATCGCAATAATCGCAGATAATATAATAGCAGGCGTTGTTGCCAAGCCTAAAACAGTACCGAAAGTGGTCCCCAATGCCATCAAAATAGCGGCGGTCCAGAATATTTCCCCTGTTAATGCAGGTAAAAATAAGACGGCTGCCATTCGTTTGCCAAAACGTTGTTCTAAAGGGTCTAACATCGTTTTAAACTCATAGCGCCGCATTTTTCTAGCAAAGAACAAACCACCGATTATCAAACTTAGGGCATAGCCCCAAGGTGCTTGAACCCAAACTAATCCAGATGCGGCGGCGGCTTCGGCTGTTCCATTAATAAAGCCACCACCAACCCAAGTTGCGCCCATCGTTAATACGGCAATGCCAATGGGCAAAGAACGTCCTGCCAGCATTACATCGGTCATCGACGCTGATTCTTTTTTGCTACTGGCATAAGCGCCGATATAAAAAATTAATGCGTAGAATACTGTCATGGCAACGTATCCACCCCAAAAGACTTCATTTTCTGTAAAAAAATAGAGGTACAGCCCAGTTAGTATGAGTAAACCTAATAATCCTATAGTTGGTAAAATTGCTTTTGTTTTTGATAGCTGCATGGGCGAAAGGTAGGAATTTTGTGGGTGAAAAACGATGTTAAAGGGGCAATTTTCAATTTTCAATTTTTAATTTTCAATTTTCAAAAGGAAGTCTGTAGCAATTAATGAGATTTTTAAAGAAACGATGTATTTGTAAAATATTGATTTTTAATAATTACATGGACAACATAGCAGTAGTTAATAACTTGATAATTATCCGTTGGGGAATTAAATCCGTTGGAGATACATACTATTAAAGCCCAACGGATTAGATTCCCCAGCGGATTAAATTACCAATAGATTTAGGTAAGTTAACAAAACGAATAATATCTTATCCAGTTGTTTATCTAAAGTATCAAATACAAATTTAACATACCCAACTAAGGAGGTTGAAAATTGAAAATTGAAAATTTGAAATTGAAAATTATAAAGTCTAGATTATTTGGGTAGTGGCGGTTAATTCCTTTTCTTTGGACAAATTTTCAAATATGACAAAACCAACTTTATTAGAAAAATCACTTGCTTGGAGTGTACACATCTTCACCGCATCTGGTTTATTAGCAGGTTTTATGGCTATTTTAGCGGTGCAAGCGCATGATTGGCGGATGGCGATGTTCTGGTTATTGGCTTGTTTGGTTATTGATGGGATTGATGGGACTTTTGCTCGACTTTTTAGAGTGAAAGAAGTCTTGCCTTATATGGATGGGAAAACGATTGATTATGTGATTGATTTTTCAACTTATGCTATTATTCCTGCCTATTTTTTCTATGAAGCGGAGTTAGTCGCACTTGATTGGCGCTTGCCTTTGACCTTCCTTATCCTTATAGTTTCTGCTCTTTATTATGGTAAAACAGGCATGGTTTCAGACGATAATTACTTTATTGGCTTTCCTGTTCTTTGGAATATGGTGGTTTATTATTTGGTTTTTGTCTTGGATTGTTCTCCTTTGATGAATGGTTTATTGGTTGTCTTATTTGCTATTTTACATTTTGTGCCGATTAAATTCGCTTATCCTAGTCAGGCTAGTCGCTTAAAAGGCTTAACGATTGCTGCTTCTTTGATATTCTTACTTGCCTTACCGTTGACCGTTTTTTATTATCCTGAACAACCGTTTTGGTTGAAAGTCATGATGCTATTAAATTTAGTTTATTTTGGGGGGATTGCTACTTGGGATACTTTTTTTGTGGATAAGATAAAAGGGTAGCATTTCTGTAGCTCGGACATTCTTGTCGGAGTAACGTACATTATAAATTCCCCAACGGATTTTGATTCCCAACGGATGAAATTAAAAACGGATAGGCTTTATTTTAAATAAAAAGCACCACTATTTTTCAGTTTCCTTTCCATAACTCTGTCCTTATACTTATTTCCTAATATCGAATAATAATAAACCTTTTATTCCATTTGCTGTTTAGCTCTTATAATACACAAATTATGATAAGTAGCAGTATAAAAAATATTTTTAAGGGAATGGAGACCAATGGTGGCAATACCATTGCAGAACTCTCTACTCGTCAGCCTATTATGTTAATTTTCTTGCGACATTTTGGTTGTACTTTTTGCCGAGAAGCACTTGCTGAATTGTCTCACAAAAGATATGACTTAGAAGCTAAAGGCTCTAAATTGATATTTGTGCACATGGCAGATATGGAAACTGCTGACCGTTATTTTGCTAGATATAATTTGGAAGGAATTGAGCATGTTAGTGACCCTGATTGTCAATATTATACCGCCTTTGGCTTGGTTAAAGGAAATTTCAGACAGTTATTTGGTTTATCTAGCTGGATTAGGGGCTTTCAAGCGGGTGTCGTAGAAGGACATGGCATCGGCAAACAAATGGGTGATGAATTTCAAATGCCAGGCGTATTTGTCGTTCAAGGCAATCGAATTAGAGAGCATTATATTCATAAATTATCTTCTGACCGACCCGATTATGAAAAATTAGCGGAATGTTGTGTGATTTGAGGGGGTGAGGTAAATGAGGTTATGAGGTGAGGTGATGAGGTAAATGAGGTTATGAAGTGAGGTGATGAGGTAGCAAAGCTCTAAGTTAAAATATAAGATTGTTGAATAATTAATTTACCAATTCAACTATACAAAAATAAATTTACTTAAATTTGAACGTCCTGCCTAGGCTAGGACGTTTACTATTTAAGAAAGTCTTTACTTTTCCTAAAATGAATAAATGATTAAATTTAGCAGAAACACTAAAATCATTAATTCTACATCAAGTTTAGTAACGGCAAAACAATAACTTAGCCATCTGCCCGACTGCGGTCAAGCGGCGGGTTTGGACGGGCTTATTATTTCGTCAAGAGGCTTCTAGGTCTATAATTTTTTATGAAAAAATCCTTTTAATTCATCGTTACTTAGTCAACATTTATTCATTTTCACATTCACTCATTTACTCATTGAATAATTATTAAAGATATGATAGGATGGCGTTTTTCAGAATATATTCCAGATTCAAAGGAAGGCAACACTTTTGAAAAGTTATTAAAATTATTTCAAGAATTATTAATTCATACTTCTGGCGATGTCAGCGAGGCATTATCTTGGTTAACCCAATTGGACAAAGAATACAATTTGACCAATAAGGACTACGGTATGGCTGATTTTATTGACGAATTAATAGAAAAAGGCTACATCCAACAAGAAGGCGGCAAAGGACAAGGTGGTTCTTTTAAACCATCCAAAAAAATGGAAGTAGCTCTGCGCAAAAAATCCTTAGATGATGTATTTGGGCAAATTAAGAAATCTAAAAAAGGGAATCATAGTACTAAAATGAGTGGCAAAGGGGATGAATCCACTTCAGAACTACGCCCTTATGAATTCGGAGACTCTTTGGATAATTTAGCCATTTCAGAATCGTTGAAAAATGCGCAAATTAATCATGGTATTGATAATTTCATGCTAACTCCTAGAGATTTAGAAGTACATGAAACCTACTATCAAAGTCAGACGAGTACGGTGTTAATGATTGATATTTCTCACTCCATGATTTTATATGGAGAAGATAGAATTACGCCCGCTAAGAAAGTAGCCATGGCATTAGCAGAAATGATTACCACTCAATACCCAAAAGATACTTTAGATGTATTGGTGTTTGGCAATGATGCTTGGCAAATTGAAGTAAAAGACCTCCCCTACTTAGAAGTTGGCCCTTATCATACAAATACAGTCGCAGGTTTAGAATTAGCCATAGACATTATTCGGCGGCGTAGAAATCCCAATAAACAGATTTTTATGATTACAGATGGTAAGCCTACCTGTATCAAAAAAGGCAAGAAATATTATAAAAACAGTTTCGGTTTAGACCGAAAAATTGTTAATCGCACCCTTAATTTAGCCGCTCGTTGCAAAAAAATGGACGTTCCAGTTACCACGTTTATGATTGCTAAAGACCCTTATTTGGTCAACTTTGTGGAACAATTCACTAAAGCAAATAATGGTAAAGCTTTTTATAGTAGCTTAAAAGGGTTAGGCGAATTCATTTTTATGGATTATAAAGATAATAAGCGGAAAAGAAGTTAGCAGTAGGCAGTGGCAATGGCAGGAAAGCCTTGATTTTCAATACTGAAATTTTGCCTAAAACACAGTTATTTGAACAGTCTCGTTAACAGTTAGCAGAATTTAAAAAGCACAATTTGATTATTCCAATCAAATCCTGCTTTTTTTTTGCAACAAATCTGCAATTTATTCTCAAGCAATACTGCCTACTGCCTACTGCCTACTGCCTACTGCCTACTGCCTACTGCCTACTGCCTACTGCCTACTGCCTACTTCCTACTGCCTACTGCCTACTGCCTACTGCCTACTT
>JBGCFJ010000544.1:0-5286 GCA_045106885.1 Saprospiraceae bacterium | reverse complement strand
CTAGTGTAGTGTCAAGGAAGAAATGACGGGTTAATTAGTTCAAACACTTGGAGGTCTGAGAGACACTCCAAGGTTTTTGCTACCTGACCTTGGAGCGTCTTCAAGACCTCCAAGTGTCTTTTCGCAAAAAAGATTACTCGACATTTCAAATGTTGACTAACCACTAGTCCTTTTTTCTAGCAACGGATTTTTGGGTTATAGCAGCCAAATACGCCGCTGCTGCTGCCTTCGATTCAGGGTCTTTCAACACTGTCTGCAACATATCACCTTCGGCTGAACCGACATAAGCCGCTCCAATATTTTTAGCCACTGCATTGACTTGTTCTTTCGTCATTATTAAAGGAACAGCAGGTTTTTTAGCCAAGCTTTGCGCAAATTCTAGACAATGCTTCGCCAATACTTCTTTTTTTACCACTTGATTTAATAAGCCTAAATCCTTAGCCTCCATTGCGTCAAATCGACGGCAAGTCATCACCAATTCTTTGGTTCGAGCAGGGCCAATTTCGCTGACCAATTTAGGAATACCACCCCAACTTAACGGAATGCCTAAATCTATTTCTGGAATCGAGAAAAAAGTCCCTTCTGCTGCTAGTCTAAAATCACAAGCCAGCATCAATAAAAAAGCGCCACCAATCGCAAAACCATGTACTTGAGCAATGGTAATGGCATTCATATTGCCAATCGCTTCCGTCATTCTAAAACCGATTTGCCCTTTATCTCTCCGCTCAATCCAAGTTTCTGATTCTGTTGGGTTATTTGGAAAATCCTGTATATCTGCTCCTGCGGAAAAGGTCCGTCCTTCTCCTTTTATAAGGACAATCTTGATATGCTTTTGTTGGTTGAACCAATGGGCTGCGGCCGCTAATTCTCTTAAACAAACTCCACTTAAGGCATTTAATCTTTGGGGTCGATTTAGTGTCAAAAAAGCAATATTTTCTTGTTGCTCTATTTTTAAAGTTGTAAAATTAGGAGTCATATAATGTTTTAGGTTAAGATTTGAATAGGGTCGAAGCTCCCGACTAATGTTTCCTTTATTCGGGAGCTTCGTCGCTAAATACAAACATCGTATTATTAACGTGAAGATAGAATTTTCTCGACACCTTTTTATAAATAATACAGTTACATATCCCAATTCACCACCAAAAAGATAACAAAAAATTGTATTTTTGCCAAAAATAAAACAAACTATATTGGAAAAAGGCAAATTAGAAAGTATCAAAATTATTTCCGCAGGTGCGGGTAGTGGAAAAACGTATCGTTTAACAGAAGAAATGGTGGCACTCTTAAAAGGAGGCGTGCGGGCAAGTGGCATTATTGCCACTACATTTACCAATAAAGCAGCCGCAGAATTGCAGGAACGAGTACGGGTGAAGTTATTGGAGCAAAATCTAACCGATGAAGCCGACCAATTAGCCAATGCTTTAATTGGAACGGTGCATGGTTTGGGGGTTAAATTATTAAAACGATTTGCTTTTGAAGCAGGGGTATCTCCACAAGTAGATATTATCGCAGATGGAGACCATCAATTTATGTTCAATCAATCCTTGTCTACTGTACTGACGCAGGAGCGGATGGAACAAATGGAATATTATAGCAACCGCTTGGGGCTCAATAAAAAAGGAGATTATGATTGGCGAAAAGAAGTCAAACAAGTAACAGATATTGCTAGAGCGAATGATTTTTCGACGGAAATTTTAGAAAAAAGTAAAGTCCTTTCTTTTGAAGCTTTTAAAAAATTCCTAGGCAAGCCTTCCAAAAAATCGGGAGAAGCAATGCTGGCGGAATTAAATGGAGCATTAGAGCGAACGGTACAAGAATTAGAAGCCAACGAAGACTCCACTAAAGTAACTAAAGGAGGGATTGATACCTTTAAAGGAATGCTCAAAAAGATTAAATTAAAAGGAGCATTGGAATGGCATGAATGGGTAAAAATTAGTAAAACAAAAGTGGGGGCAAAAAGTAGAGATGCCGTAGAAGACCTAAAAGACTTAGCCCAAAAACATGACGGAACATCTGGTTTCCAACAAGATATTCAGCAATTTATTTATGGCATTTTTGACATTGCCATCGAAGCTATTAAAGAATACGAAACGTATAAAAAACGACGAGGACTGATTGACTATACCGATATGGAATTAAAGGTCAAACAACTCTTAGTGAATCCGCAAGTACAGGAAGTACTAAAAGATGAATTGGATTTATTAATGGTCGATGAATTCCAAGATACCAGTCCGATTCAATTAGAGATATTTTTAAAACTCTCCCAATTTGCCAAACACTCTATTTGGGTGGGTGACCCGAAGCAATCTATTTACGGTTTTAGAGGCGCCGACCCAAGTTTGATGATGGAAATTATCAAGCAAACGGGCGGGGTTAAAGAAGAAGATATACAGATTTATTCTTGGCGGTCAAGATCTGGTGTAGTGCATGCGACCAATGCCATTTTCTGTAAGGCTTTTTCTGATTTACCAGAAGCGCAAGTCGCCTTGATTCCACAGCGAACCGAAGAGAAATTGAAAAAAGAGGTCAAAGACCAAGAATTTTTGGAGTTTTTGGGCAATCCACTCATTCATTGGCACATGCACTATGATGGTGAAAAACGAATGCCCGGTCGCCCTTGGATGGAGAATTGTATTGCCACTTCGATTAAAAAAACCTTGACGTCAGGCAAATTAGTTTTTCCAAAAGAAGAGGACGAACCTCGATTGATAGAACCTGGCGACATTGCCGTTTTATGTCGCTCGAATGCTTTATGTGGTGTCATGGCAGAAGCTTTGCACCGAGCAGGTATTAAGGCCGCTATTTCTAGAAATGGTTTATTGGAAACAGCCGAATCTAAATTGGTTTTGGCCTGTTTGAAATTTATTGTGAGTAGAAATGATGCTTTGTCCATTGCCGAAATTTTAAAATTAGGCTCAGGAGAAGCTTTAAAAGCAATCGTGGAAGACCGTTTAGATTTTTTCCACCAAGTAGAAAAAGGAGAAGTGGATGAATGGCAGTGGGGAACAAATGACCATTATATCCAACAATTGAATGACTTGCGGATTCAAGGTGCAGAATTATCTAGTTCTGAAATTATTAACTTGGTTTTAGAAGAATTGGATTTACGGCGTATTATTGCGAGTTGGGGCAACGGCGCACAACGCTTGGGCAATGTAGATGAATTGCGACAATTGGCTTTGTCCTATGAAGAAAATTGTAATCGACTGCATACTGCCGCTACTTTAGGGGGCTTTTTATTATGGTTGAATAATTTAGGGTCAGAAGATTTAGACCGCCAAAGTTCGGGTGTTGGTAGAGATGCCGTGAATGTGATGACTTATCATAAAAGTAAAGGACTGGAATGGCCAATGGTGATTTGCCATGATTTAGAAGGCAAACTCAGAGATAAAATTTGGGGCGTGCAAATTGTCCCAGAAACAGATGAAGTAGATTTAGATAATATTTTAGGCAATCGCTGGTTGCGCTATTGGGTCAATCCTTATGCTGACCAAATCAGAAATACCTTATTAGAAGAGCGCATTAATGCCAGCGAAGTCAAGGCTTTTGCCAAAAAAGAAGCCTTGCGAGAAGAAGCGAGAGTTTTATACGTAGGAATTACTAGGGCAAGAGATTATTTAGTATTCCCTACTCGAAAAAATCCAACAAAATGGCTAAATCGAGTCTGGCACGATGGCGATGAAACCGTCCCTACTTTAGACCAATATACGGACGATTCCCCTTGGGTTTGGAAAGAGCAAGGCATTTTAAAATTAGATACTAAAATATTCCCCTATCCAAGGGATTTTGAAACTACCGATTTAGCCAATGAAGATATTACCTTCATTGCCGAAAGAAACGGTAAAGACCCTAGTCATTTCACCTACCCTATTGACATTGAAAGAGAGCATTTCCAAACCGAAATGTCCGCTAAAACGACCAATAAATTTGAATATGGGGCGCAATTAACCCTCAAAGAGGAAGGCAATCAATACGCTGCTGCCAAAGCAACCAAAGCTTTTTTAACCGTCGATGATTTAAGTTTATCCGCCGTCGAACGCTTTGATATTGCCGAAGCCATTTTAGAACGATTTAAGGTGGATGAATTATTAGATTTGCGTAGTTTAGTCCTCCATTCTAAAACCTACCTAACTTTTTTGCAGCAGACTTTTAATGCGACTACTTCTTATAAAAAATACCCTGTTCGCTATCATTATAAAAATCGTTTATTCGATACCACTATCGACTTAATTTTGGAAACGGCTAAGGGCTTAGTCATTATTCAAAATTCTGGTTTTGCCAAAGGTAAAAAGGAATGGAAAAATAAGGCGTTGAAATTAGCGCCTTGGTTCTTTTTAGCTAAACAGGCTTTGAGTGAGCAGTTTTCAGGGAAGGAAATTCGGTGTTTTTTGCATTTTCCGCTTGGGGGTGGGATGGTGGAGTTGGCTGAGCAGGAGGTGGAAATGGCTAGTAGTTAGGTTTAAAAATTAAAAAAATAAAATGGCAGCAGGAGACTGGAAAGAACTTTTCATAGCCGCACAAAAAGGCGACCTAGAACTCGTAAAATACCACATTAAAATGGGGGTCAATCCAAATTACCAACACCCTGAATTTATGTGTACGCCGCTCATTGAAAGCATCCAACACCAACAATTTGAAGTCGCTAAATATTTGCTAGAAAATGGTGCTGACCCAAAAATAAAAGAAGATTTTGGGCCTTATACGCCTTTATCTATGGCAAAATTTACTAACAATCAAAAATTGATTACCTTAGTGAAAACCCATCTTGCCAAACAATCATCAACACTCAATAATAGTGATATGAAAAAGGTACTCGTTACAGGTGGAAATAGAGGTATAGGAAAAGCCATTGCGCAGCAATTATTAGCAGAAAATAATGAAGTTGTGATTACTGCTAGAAAGGAAGCAGAAGGGCAAACTGTCGTCGAAGAATTAACAGCAGCAACGGGTAATGCCAATATCCATTTTATCCAAGGAGATTTATCGACTATTCAACAATGCAAGGATTTAGTTGCCAAAATAATCGAGCTACATTCTGACCTTAATGTACTCATTAACAATGCAGGGGTTTGGATGACCGATAAGCAATTAAATGCAGATGGATTGGAAATGAGTTTTATGGTCAATTATATGGCCCCTTTAATTTTAGCGAAAGAGTTAACGCCTCTTTTGCAGAAAAATAAACCTGCTAGAATCATCAATGTTAATGCTGGCTTATATGTAACGGGGAAATTATTGTTTGAGAAAACACCGTATGGAGAAGATTTTAATAGTGTAAAAACTTAT
>JBGCFJ010000543.1:0-6697 GCA_045106885.1 Saprospiraceae bacterium | reverse complement strand
TAAAGTCGATTTTGTTCCGCTCGTAACCACCAAATTTATTTGGTAGGTTCATAAATAATTGACAGTCAATATTTTGAATCAGCCAAATAAATTTGGCGATTACGTTAGACGCTCAAAGCACAAGTTTACGGACAGACTCTATTTAGTAAAGGTAAACTTACTAAAAAATTAGTATAAAAATACTAATTTTTAAAATTAAAAAAGGGATTTAAAGCATCAGCAAGAAATAGATTTCAAAAAGTCTATTCCTACCTGTTTCTTTAAATCCCTTTTAGAAATTATAAATAAAACCTATTGAGTCTTAAGTACCAACTCATAATTAGTTTAAAATTCCAGGGAGATTATAGCACCCCATCCGCTTTGCGGGTCGGAATTGACTTTCCTCTTGATAGTTTTCTTTAAAAAATCTAGTCATAGCACCGCTATGGCTAGATTTTTTAAGGGAAAATAGCATGAAGAAGTATACTTCTAAACCGCTCGCGGACGGGCTGCCAGAAGCCGCTGAAAATTAATAATAATTGTGTGTTGGTACTTATTTACGAGGACTTAATACGGAAGCCAATTTAATAGCCCTTGCAAGTGTCGTCTCATCCAAATAATAAATCATTTGTTGTGACTCATTTTTTTGACTATAAACAAGCTTTGCTCTAGATAAAATATTCAAATGTTTGGTCGTAACGGATTGCTCCAATTTCAATGCTTGAGCAATCAACTTGGCAGTAGCATTATCTTCCAAATCTTCGATAGCGGTAATAATATTTTGGCGGATAGTATGGTCTAATGCCTTTAGGCAAAAATAAGACGTTCTTATATCCTCATAGTTTAATTGGAGAGGTGGAGATACCTTTCCTTGATTAGTTAGTTCCATAGAATAGTGTTTTTTAATGTATTATTTTATATGGAACTAGTAGAAAATAGTTTCAAGATATTAATAACATCTTTAATATAAATAGTCAACTCCTTTTTTTACGACCTTGTTTATCTATTTATTAGGTTATAATAACCAAGGATTAAACCGTAATCCAAAAGCCACTTTCCCAATCATTTCATTATTACTCGGTGCAACTAGACCGTGTTGGGTCAGCACCAGCATATCTCTTTGTAATTCTTGTAATTTAACACTATTCCAAATCGTCGAGCCACCTCCTATTTTATAACACCAACCCACTACTTCCGCAGAGGCCGTTACGACGTGGGTAGCTGCCATCCGCAATAAATTTTTGGTATGAATATCAGGAATTCCTTCTTTTGCAGCTTCATAATTTTCAATAGCTGCTTTTTCTAAAAAGGCTTTTGCTGCTTGATATTTAGCTTCGGTAGCGGCTAATTGAAATTGGATAAATGCTTTTTCAGAAAGTGTTTTTTGTGCCATTACTGGCTTCTTCGTAACGCCTAATTTTTTGATTTCATCTAAGGCTCGCTTTGCTAATCCTAAACCCACCGCAGATACTCCTGCTGCTAAAGCACCGTAAAAAGAAACACGATATAATGGGGAATCAACTACTGACTTTTGCACAGGAAAATATATCCATCGACCATCAGGTACAAATACATCTTTCAATTCATAATCTCCACTCCCCGTTCCTTTCAATCCATTCACCTCCCAAGTGTCATGCCATTGCACGTCTTTGGGATAAAAAAGCGCAGTTGCTGGTGTTGGTCGTTCGCCTTCTGCCCCTTGAATCATGATGCCACCAATCACCGTACTGCAATGAGAAGTCCCAGAACCCCAGCCCCATCTACCATTCACCATCAAGCCACCTGCCACTCTTTTTGCTCGTCCTACAGGTGCAGCAAATCCCCCCAACATTGCATCTGCTTGTCCAAAAGCTTCTAGGGCAAAAGCGGATTTTAAATACCCTGAAGTTAATGAACCTGTCCCTGTAACCGAGGCGACCCATGCTAAGGAACCATTGTAATAAGCTAAGGTTTGTATGGCATTGACCAATGCTAAAATGTCCGCTTCCTTCCCTCCATAAGCTTTAGCGACCCATAATCGTAATACACCTGTTGCTTTTAACCCTTGCGCCAAATCATCTGGCAAGACACCTTTGTCTTCTATTTCTGTTCTTCTAGCTTCGGCTTTTTTGCCAATCGAAATTAATAATTCTTGCATATTTTATTTGAGGTTATTGGAAGTAAGTAGCAATTATTAATAACCGCTAATAACATGAAATAATCACTTCTTTATCTGGTAGTGCTATAAATGTAATGCTAGATTTTTTTTTATTCCAAGTATTTACTGAGACTTTTGCATAAAAAGCAGCATTACATTTGACCCACTACCCTTTATCTTTATTCACAAATTTCTCCAATCCAATGGTCATCTACTTTTCCATATTCATCTATATGAAAAACTGCACCAATTACGCAGCCCCGTCAACCAATCCTATCAAACATCCAATAGGCTGCTAAGATACCAACACAATAAATTGATACTTTAAATCCTATAGAAAGTAGTTGTTTTTTACTTGATGCAGTCAATAATTTATCGCTAGTCTTACCAATAATCATAGCCATTAAAAACAAAGCAATAATAAAAATAACCTGTCCAATTTCGACGCCAATATTAAAAAATAATAACGCTTCAATCGTGTGATTTTTAGGCAATCCAATTGCGCCTAAAACTGCTGCAAAACCTAATCCATGTAACAAACCAAAGGAGGAAGCGACCAAAATAGGATACCGATAAGTCAAGGACTGTTTAGTCGTATGATGATGAATAATTTCATAACACAAAAAAACGATACTCAACGCTATGGTTGCTTCAATCGGTGGAATAGGCAATTGAATGACTTTGAGTGCAGACAAAATAAGGGTGATAGAATGGGCAATAGTAAAACCAGTAATCGTAATAAATAACTTGCGACTAAAACCTGTAATAATCACCAAGCAAACTAAAAATAACAGATGGTCAATCCCTGCCCAAATATGTTCGATACCTAAAATACTATACTGTTTTCTGACTTCTAAGGCATTCGCTTCTTTAGGGATTATAGTCTCTTTTTGATTAGGCGGAATCACTAGTATTTGTTCTGATTTATCCAAATAAGTAATGGCAATAATCGTTGATAAAACAGGGTTAAAAAGTGGATATTCCACCTTTATATTGGTACCTTTTAGGGGCAATTCATTTTTTGCTTGCGTCCATTTTTGTCTATAGCCAGCGGTCAATACTCGCCAAGTTTGGGTATCATTAATAGCCGTATCATTGAAGAAAATGACAGGTGCATTTCGTTCGTTTACGGTATTGGGTAAGTTTAATTCAAAGGCAACATTTTGGGCGGTTTCGGTAATTTTTAGATAGAGTGGGCGGCTTTCGTGGGCGAAAGAGCAGGTGATTTGGAGTATAAAAAAGAGATATAGAAGTAGGTGTTTTTTCATAGGAGTAAATTACAAATCAATCGAAACATTATATTCCTTGAGCAATCTCTCAATTTGCTGTTGTTGATGTTGCTGTTTTAAATAGCCCAAATAATCTGCTTTGACAATAGATTCAATATCTGCTAATTTTGAAAAACCAGCCGTTGATTGATTGACTAATTTTATCCAATGCCAACCGTGTTCAGAGCGAATCGGTCCTTGCCATTTATGCTCGGTTGCTTCCATTTTTGCGAGTGCTTGGGTAAAGGGAACACCAAATTGACTGTCTAGAAAGTTAACTGTTTTTTCGGCATAATTTCGATGGTATAAAAAGCGGTCGCCAAAAGGTAAACTTTCCGTTGTTGATAAATTTTGATGTTTAGCCGATTCCATAAAAGCAGTCGCTCTTTTTAAACCACTTTCATTTGCCCCTGCTTTAAAGAAGATATGTGCAAAGGTGTATTGTTCTGGTTGGAAATAGCGCTGTTGATGTTGTTGATAATAAACTAGGAGACTGTCTTGGGAAATCGTTATTAGTGACTCATCAAAATCGTTTAAGATAAATTCCATCTTCTGCACAATTCTTCGCTTAATCACAAAATCATTTTGGTCTAGGCCTAATTTAACTGCTTCTCGATAAAGAGCTTCTTCTTGGATGTAATTTTTTAATAGTTGCTGTTTTTCTATCTCCGAAAACTGCGCAAATTTAGCGTCAAAAACTTCTCTATTAAAGGCTTTTGATTGAAATTGCATGAAGTTCAACATGACTTCCTTATTGATGGTAATGGTGTTTTCCAAACCACTATCTCCGCCAGTAATTTTAAAATACACGAATAATAGAAAGCCTGCTAGTAGGAAATGGACTAAGGGTTCTTTTATGATTTTCTTGAACATATTATTTTTTAGATGTCAGAAGTCAGACCGAAAATTAAAATTTTCTGTCAGAAGTCAGACTAACCTAGTGTGAAAATTTAATATTGAGCAATTTAATTGCATCTTATCTGACTTCTGATAGTCCATGAAATGAACGGTCTGACTTCTGACCTCTTATTTAGGCGAATACCAAATAGGAGAAGAATAAGCCCGTTCTTGAATAACTGGTTCAGCACCCGCCCAAGGGTCATTTCCTAATTTAGCAGCAGCAATCGTGGAAAATCTTGGCGTTGGAATCTCTAATACCCGTACATAATACACCGCTCGTTGGGTAGCATCAAAATCAGGGTCTTCCCACACTTTGGCTAATTCTGCTTCCCCAATTGTATTTTCATAAGTTGCCTTTTTTATATCCACTGTACTTTTAAGTGGTGCTAATTTGCCTTTAGCGTCTAATGCTCTATTACCTGCCCAAGCGACATTATAGATTTTTTCTTGCGTTTTGCCATCGACTAACCAAGATTTAACCACTTGTATTCTATCTAAATTACCACCTTCTGCGTCTTTAGCAGCATGAATCATCAAGCGTAATTTATTGTTTCCTGCATTATTTAAATCACTTCCCATTGGGACACCTTTTTGGTAACCTGTGGTGACAAAATCCGCTTGTTCTACATCTTTTTGTTCAAACCCCCAACCACCAAAAACTCTCAATTGAATTCTAGAACCCGTTGTACCATAAACCTCTTTTCGTATAAAAGCATCGTAAATATCTCGTCTGGTATTACTTTCTGCCCAAACAGCGGCATAACCAGAAGAAGAAAAGTCTAAATGTTTAATGTCATTAATCCAATTTTTAGATTTATCGGCAGCCCCACCATCAATTAAATTTTTACCTGTAAAATTATCTTCCTCTATCGAAGAAAGTGCCGTGTGCGTATCAGAAGACCCAATCATCCCAAATTTATAAGGATTTGTTCCTAAGGATTCCTCTAATTTTAGCCCATCTTGTAAAGCGTATCGAACAAAATCTGCCCGAAGCGGTGTTGTTCTTGCTGCTTTGTTTCCACCCGTTGATTTTAGGAATACATCCCATAATTCAAAAGCAGCAAATTCATCATTCGGTGATAAAGCTGGATGTGCTTCGGATGTTCCTTTGATTTGGGTCATTTCTACAATTGGTTCCCATTTTGCTCTCGTTTTAGCATAAGACACATCAATTTGGTTGCCTTTAGAGTCTTTTTCATCGGGAAACATTAAGCCACCACTTACATTGGAATTATGCGGAATGGACACCAAATCAACGTTATGTTTCTTAGTCGTTTCTTCCAACCAATTCCATAAATCTTCTGGATTTGAGCTATGCGTAGCAGAATACGGCTGGAATTTATTGGCTGCTTTTGCACCTTGTGGCGTAAATAAAACTCGATGTAAATTATTACCATTTAAAGTAGACGTCCATTCCCAACCAATAAAAGCGGAAAATTTGCCTGGTTCATTATGGTCATCAGCAAATTGATTATGTTCTTCCCATATCGTTTGCATGACTTTTCCTGTATCTATTTCTGTCAAACCTGATTGTCCTAAATTTTTAGCCCTTAGCCATTTTAAAAACATAGGGATTCCTGGTTTCCCTTCTACTATTTTTGCCAATCTTCTACCTGCTTCGGTTGCCATTAAAAAAGGTGCTTTATCTCTTGCTTTCACCATCGTTCCTAAACCTTCTGCATGGTCTGTCACCACCAAAAAGTCTAAAGGTCGGTTGATTTGTATTTTTTCGCCCGTTGGCGGATAAGTCATTACTTCGCCTTTGGCAAAACGATAAGCATCGTCAGGCGTCGCCATAATCGTCCCAAACAAAAAGGCATCACTTGAGAAATTGGTATGAATATGCGTATCTCCCCAATAGAGACTTTTATTGGGATTTTTCGTGACGGTTGTCGGAGTTTCTTTTTTGGTAGTTGTCGTTACTTCTGATTTTGTCTCCGCTGTTTTATCGGTGCTACAAGCAAAAAGAAGGGTCGTTAGTAGTAAGGTGTAAATTAGTTGGTTCTTCATATCGTTTTTGTGTGATGTTGAAAGTATAGGTGAACTCCAGTTCACTGAAAATAATATTTATTTAAGGGACGAGGCAATAAATAATCTACCAGAAATGACGAGGTTATTTTTTCTTTTAGCAAGGCAAAAAATTCTAGCATAGCCTAGTTACGTTAGAATTTTTTAACATAAGCAAAAAGATAAAGATTCGGGGAATGTTTATCTTTTTGTGAACCGCTTGCGGACGGGTGGCAAAGGAAAAAGAATCCGTCAGACTGGTAGGTTAGGCAAAGTGGAGAAAATAATTAGCCAGTTAGACCAGTCAATTTTTCTTCTAAGGAATTCAAAAAATGCTTGCATAATGGATTATGGACGCATTTTTTGAGTTTCTTAGAAGGGAAAAAGACGGTATAAATGGTTGATT
>JBGCFJ010000542.1:0-6703 GCA_045106885.1 Saprospiraceae bacterium | reverse complement strand
TCTTTTACATTATACTTGTTAAAAATCTTGACAAAAAACTATTCAAACATATTTACAAATGCTTTATATTCTATCATTTTTAATTATTATCTTATTCGCAAATTTTATATTATTTTCAATATTAGAACAAAAAGAGGTCAACTCAAATACTTCCGAAATAGGAGAATTTGATTATTCACAACAAGCTAATATGTCAACAGAAATAAAAGTCGCAGAAAACAATGATTATTTTGAAAATATCATTTTTTCTAATGCTTTAATTGGGGCTAAATTTTATTAATGAATAAAAACAACTTTAATTTTTTTGTTTAAAAATATGTTTTTTAACTAGTGGCATTTTTTTTGTTTGTTAAATTATTGATACCTCCATTATTATAAACAAAAACATTATGTTTGAATACAAATATAATAGAGGATGGTATCAAAAAGGGTTGATGCTATTTTTTATTCTAAATAGTTTCAACTTGTTAGGTGCTTCCGAAGCGCTTTATTGGACGAATAGTAGTACCAATAATAGCTGTGATTATTTTGAAGGAGATATTTCGTTTTTGACCATAGATGTTAATAACCTCTTAGTTTTTCAGATTCAATATTATTTAACAGATACGGCGGATATAATATTACAAGTAAGTAATCAACCATCCTTTTATGGAGTGACTAATGGAGATTATTATATTTATGCTTTAGCTTATGAAATTAATGAACCTATTATAGGTAACTATTCAGGAAATGAGATAACAGCAATTAGTAGCAAATGTTCCATTTTATCTGACCAACTCCCTATTTGTGTATGTCCGAATCTACCTAATCAAAGATTGGTTAACGGTAGCGTATTTAAAGATACAAACGAAGATGGCTTTGACAATGAAAATAGTACTAATTTAGAGGGGATTCAAATCCAGATTTACGAAGATATTAATCAGGATGGTCAAGTAGATGTGTCCGATGGTTTGTTAACTACCATTGCTACAAATGTGTCAGGTCAATATAGCTATACTCTTGACGAGGCTATTTTAGGTCGATTTATCAGTCATGTTGTTATTCAAACCGATACTAGCTCTATTCCAATTGATTTTTACCTAACTACTGATAATATCGAAACGGCTATATTCGCCTCAGTAGATTCTATTGACTTAGGTAATGATTTTGGCATTAGCCATGCTATTGATATAGAAAATCAAATTTGGTTAGATTTAAATGGCAATGGCTTACAAGATTTGACGGAAGTCCCTTTAGCAGATTTGGATATTTGCATTGCTAATTTAAGTCCACTTTTAATAGAAGGCATTTTATATCCACCAAATGCCTTCATGGACACCATCACCACAGATAGCAATGGTGTTTTTATATTTAATAACATACCGGATTGTAATTGGCAATTTGTTGTCCATTATGATACTGCCCTATATGTCCCAACCTATGACGCAGATGGAGGAATACTTCACATTACCAATTTTACGACGAGTGACGGGACTATATCGGCAGAAAATAATGATTGGTGTGATCAAGAAGATTGTTCTACCGATTTAAATTATGGATTTGGACTGGCTGGGGAATATAGTTTATCTGGTCAGGTATGTATAGATGATTTAACGAAAGATGGTACTTGTAATACAGGAACAGAAACTTATTTAAGAAATTTGGTTATCAATATTTTTGATGAGCGTGGCAAAAAATTAGGTGGTATTGTTACGGCTGACAATGGTAGTTATGAGTTTCCAAATTTATTCCCTGAAAACTATATCCTTGATTTAAATAAGGTACAAAATTCAATAAATGATTATATATTGGTGACAACAGCATCATCTAATGATGCAATTGTAGTAACGACTACTAAGTATGCTATTTTTCAAAAAGTGGCCGTTCAAGAAGATATTGGAGGCATCGACTTTGCTTTTGTTTTACATATTAAAACTATTGCAGCAAAAGATGATTTTAACAAACTATGTCCCACTTTTAGCTTTGAGAATGACGTATCTATTAATGATTCTACCAGTACGCCTTTAGTGAGTTATCGCTTAGTTACTTCCCCCCAATATGGCACTATTCAAATGGATGAATCTGGAACTTATCAATATGAAAATACCGTTATTAATTGTCAATTAGATTGGTTTACTTACGAATTATGTGATTTAGTTTCCGGAGATTGTGATGAAGCAACTGTTTATTTCGATTTTAACGATACCATTCGGCCAACTTTGACCAATCTTCCAGAAGATTTAACCATTCATTGTAATGAAAATATTCCTACTCCCATTCAAATCTCTGCTTTCGATAATTGTCCGAATATCAAAATAGTGGTAGAAGAAACGAGTACCCAAGGAGAAGATGGTTGTTCTTTATATGATTATCAATTAACTCGCGTTTGGACAGCTATTGATGCTTGTGAAAATACGACTGATCATACCCGAACCCTAACGATTAAAGATGAAGAAGCACCTAATATTTTTAGAATTTATACCTTACCAAATGGTACTAAAATGGTAGCTGGAGTGACGACTTTATCTACTCGATGGAAAACTATTTCTTTGCCTATTAAATTTGAGACCACTCCGCTTATTTTTAATCAAATTATTTCCAATGAAATAGATACACCAATTATTATTATACAAACTCAAAAAGTATCTAAATCACAATTTGATATACGTCTTGAACAAGTTTCAGACCAAATTAATAATAATAACGCTTACGAAAAAATAGCTTGGATAGCCGTAGAAAAAGGAACGGATAGTTTAACTTCAATAGCTAATTTTGATTTGGAAATAAATAGGGATAATGCTACTTTTCCTTTCAATCCTAACCTAGTCCATCTTTTCACTAATCAACAGACAACCTATAACAATATACCTACTTTCGTTGACTGGGAAGTAAGTGGAAATTCAACGGCTAGCGTCGAATTATTAGCTCCTTCTTTAGAGACTACTAGTTTAAGTAATGGCGCTGAAGAAATAGGCTATTGGCAAGTTGCCAAACAAGCTTTACTCCATAATAAAAAAGGAGAAACTATAGGAGAAACAGGGACAGCTACGGTTACTTCCAATTGGACAACCATTAATTTACAGCATACTTTTTATAATCCTATTGTAATTGCACAAACAAATGAAAAGATTGGAGGATTACCTGTAACTATTCGCATTCATCAGCTAACCGACAATACCTTTCAAATAAAAACGCAAGTATTAGCAAACCTCAATCAAGTACCCGTTATTTCTATGAATTACCTGGTTGTTGAAGGCAGTTTACCGCTTGACCCGCAATCTTCTTTTTGCGAAACAGGAACAGATAGATTAATCTTAGGGCAAGATATTAGAGCTATTGATAATTGTGATAATTTCGTTGATTTATCTTATAGTGAAATTTTTCAACAGAATGGTTTAGTTAAAACTACTAAACGGCGTTGGCAATCTACGGATGAATGTGATAATCAAGTTACTTATGAACAGACAATTGAGTGTGAAGGAGTAGGTTTAAAGTTACAAACCTACCTTCAAGGGGCATTAATTGGTAGTAATGAAACTGGTCTAATGCGAGATGATTTGCGTCGAAAAAAATTAATCCCGTTAGAAGACCCTTATTTTAAGTCTCCCCTATTTACAGCACATCAATCCAAAGATAGACAAACAATAACAGATGAATTACTTGAAATTACGGGCCCTAATGCAATCGTAGATTGGGTATATCTGGATTTGAGAAAAGGAAATAATATAGATGAAGTGGTCGCTGGAATGGTTGGTTTATTGCAACGTGATGGAGATATTATTTCTCCGACTGGTGACTCCATTATTATTTTTGAAAACATAGGTTTTGGAGACTATTTTATTGGGGTTCACCACCGAAACCATTTGAGTCTATTAACTCAAAATACCTATTCCTTTGATGTGGATTTAATCCCTGAAGTAGATTTTAAAAATGTTTTTACCCCTGTAACAGGTGGTAACCCTAGTATAAAAATCAACAATCAAAGCGCACAATGGTCAGGAGATGTTAACGGAGATGGGAAGGTAATTTTTCAAGGTCCAGATAATGACCCTTTTCATATTTTTCTTGCAATATTATTAGATGAAAAGAACACCCAATTTTTAACGAACTATATTTCCAGAGGCTATTCTGATATTGATTTTAATATGGATGGAATAATCATTTTTCAAGGACCGAATAATGACCGTTCTAGTTTACTCTATAATACCATCTTAGTCCATCCAAATAATGAAAGATTACTTACTAATTTTGTGATTAGTAACAATTAAGCTCGACTTTTGCTACAGCCTATTTAGGCTACCACTATGCTATAGTCAATAAATCCCCTGTAGACAAAACATATACACTATACTAAACATACTTAAACTACCTTTTTGATGCAAGATTTTTTTTCTACCTATTCTCGGATAGAAAACCCGACTTGGGATATGATGCTATTTAGCTTTGTTCTATCCTTTCTTTTGTCTGGTTTAGTCGCTTTTACCTATAATAAAACTACCAAAAATGAAATTCAGCCAGTTGGCATGCTACATGCTCTGATTGGTGGGCCATTGATTGCGACAATGATTCTACAATCTATAGGAGACAATATTGCGTCTGGATTGGGTATGTTAGGGGCCTTAACGATAGTTCGTTATAGGACCAACTTGAATAGCCCAAGAGATGCTGTTTTTATTTTTGCGGCTTTAGGAATTGGTATTTCCTGTGGCTTATTTGGATTCCTCATTGCTTTATTTGGTACTATCATGTTTTGTCTCCTTTCCTTCGTTGTTTTTATGTCTCCTTTTCATTTTGCCAAAAAAAAGTCTTGGGAAGTAAAAATTAAAAGTGAAGAATTGGTTCGATTAAGTGCAGAGTTTATTGATGGTATGAATGAATATTGTGGGTATTGGAATTTGCGCAGCCTTACGACTGAAAAACCATCAACGGTAAATCCTGCCAATCCAAATACCTACTTGTATTTGTATTCTATCCAGTTTAAAAGCGAAGAAAAGCAACAAGATTTTTTGAAAATGCTAAGGGTATTAAATATTTCTTTGGTTTTCTTGAAAAAAGACAAGTAGCATCTATCTAAAGAACGGTGAAAAAAGAACGAAACTAAAGTAAGTAATGAAAAGACTAAATATTCTATATATTTTTTGGCTACTTTTAGCAGTTATAGCCCTTCTTTTAATGAATAATTTTGTTAATACTAGCAAAACGATGGTGTTTGGAATGGCGGACACCGAAGGACAGATATTAAATTATGACAGCCCTGTGGTGGTTGATAAAATATACGTCCGTTCTGGTAGTCAAGTCAAGGCAGGTGATACCTTAATGCTCCTAAAGCGTCCAGAGTTGGAACGAGAGAAGACACTAAAATCCAAACAAATACAGACTAATTCTGCGGAAAGTGCAGCAGTTGTTCAAAACATAAATGAATCAATTGAAAAATTACGTTCCCAATTTTTACTTAAATCTGGCGAAATACGCTCCCAAATTGGCGTACTAACCAAAGAAGAAAAGGCACAAGCAGCTCTCCGAAAAATAGTTAATGGAGGAGATGATAATAACAGTCCGACTAAAAGTATTATTGTCGAGAAAATAGAGGCATTGAGACAGCTACATCTAGTAGAGCAACAGCGATATAATTCCCAATTAAAGGAATTAAAGCAAGGTCAACTGGCACAATCTTCCATCTATTTGTCTAAAACGACGACCGTAGAACAAGAAATTGACTTTTTGAATCAGGCTAAAGACAAGCTTGTTTTACTAGCACCTATTGACGGTTTCATAGAAAGTATATTTGTTTTTGAGAATCAAATCTCTCCTCAATATAACCAGCTTTTAAAAATCAATCCACAAAAACCAAATCAAGTAAAGGGTTTTTTACCAGAGTCACTTGATATTACTTATCGCTTGGGGGATACGGTCGAGGTCTATGCCGTTCGCCGACCAGAGATAAAATCTAAAGCTATCCTTATTGGCAGTACGCCGCAATTAACACAATTGCCTTCGAGGTTAAAAAAATTCCAAACCATTAGTACTTGGGGGCGAGAACTATACATCAGTTTACCAGTAGAAAACGATTTTTTTATTGGAGAAAAAGTCATTATTAAATTAAGAGACGATTAAGCAATCCTCTACTCTACTGAACAGTCAAAAAACAATCCTCTATAAATAATTGCTTGTTTTCGCCTCATTTGGCGGTTTAAAACAGGTTTTTCTAGTTTATTAATTTTTTTTATTAATATTTGTATTTTAAATTATTGAAAATCAATATTTTACAATAATTTTTAAAAATATTTATTTCAAAGTTCGATATTTTTAGCAGGTAAATTATCAAAAAATGTAATTGTAGTTAATTCTTTCTTTGTGTATCTTTGAATCCAAAGTAAAGCCTAACTGCTTATACCCCTCCTTTAAAACCTTCCCCTCTAAATTTTAAAAAGAAGTAATAATAATATTAGACTTTGGACAAAATATAAAAAAGTGATTTTTTTAAAAATCAAATTCTATATTTGCAAAGCATGAAAATCAATAATTTAGTAAAATAAAATTTCTAAAAAATGGATTTTGGACGAATTTCATATCTAGTCGCTAATTTAAGTACCTACTATTAAATAATCGTCACTTTTGATTCAGGCTATTTTTTCGCTAGACGAGGCATGAAGAAGTGTCAACTTCTGAACCGCAAAGCGGACGGGATGGCTTGCATAGCCCCGCTACGGAAATATTTTTTAAC
>JBGCFJ010000541.1:0-3220 GCA_045106885.1 Saprospiraceae bacterium | reverse complement strand
CCCGATTAATCAATCCGCATTACTTAATAAGTAGGCATAGAAGTATCTATTTCTTGAGCCCAAGCCAGAATACCGCTTTCTAAATTTAATAAATTGTCAAACCCAAATTGATTCTGCAATACTTTTATAGCATTAGCACTTCTAACCCCACTACGGCATTGTAACACAACAGGTTTATCTCTAGCAATTTTATCTTGATAATTTAAAATCTTGTTTAACGGGACTAGTTCGCCACCCAAATTACAGATGTCATATTCATAAGTCTCTCTAACATCAATCAATTGAAAATCTTTTTCCGCATCCACCCATTTTTTTAATTCTTTTACATTAATTCCTTTTACCATAGCTATTATTTCTTTTTTTGGAATAATCCCACAAAATTGGTCATAGTCGATTAATTCACTAATCTTTGTCGCAGGACTTTTTCTAATTTTTAAATTTCGAGTAGTAAACGAAGCAGCATCAAACAAAAACAAACGACCAGATAAAGGCTCTCCTACTCCAGTAATAATCTTAATCACCTCATTAGCCTGTAGACTACCAATAATGCCTGGTAACACCCCTAAAACACCCCCTTCTGCACAACTTGGTACCATTCCAGGTGGTGGTGGTTGTGGAAATAAATCTCGATAATTTGGCCCTCTTTCTCCATTTTCATTTAAGTAATTAAACACCGAAACTTGTCCTTCAAACCGAAAGATAGAGGCATAAACATTGACCTTTCCCGTCAACACACAAACATCATTGGTTAAATATCTTGTAGGAAAGTTATCGGTACCGTCCGCAATTATATCATAGTTTTCAGCAATTTCCATTGCATTTTCTGTCGTAAAAGCAGTATTAAATACCTTAATATTTACATGCGGATTTAAGGCAAGTAGCCGTTTTTTAGCGGTTTCTGCTTTTGATTGCCCTATATCAGCTACCGTAAATAATACTTGTCGCTGCAAATTACTTTCATCGACTACATCAAAATCTACAATACCAATATTGCCAACTCCAGCAGCCGTTAAATATAAAAGTAATGGACTTCCTAGTCCGCCCGACCCAATGACCAAAACCCTCGCCGATTTTAGTTTTTCTTGTCCAGATTTGCCGAATTCAGGAATAGCTAAATGGCGCGCATATCTTGCCATTTCGGCGGGAGATAAAGTAGATTTTGTATTCAAATTAATAGGTTAATTATGAGTAAATATTCAATGAATAACGGAGAAAATAAAACGCATCCAACTTAATATTTCGATAAAATTTATATGATTTGATTTACCTCCAATTTATCGTTTATCATTCATTAGAGCGTCAGCTAAAAAACTGATAAATGGTTAGTCGAACGTGTCGGACACCTTTGGAGGTGTCCGACACGTGATTATCAATTTTCAATCTGACTATCTAATCATTTCTAAAATGCGTTAAATAATCTTTTTCTGCTGCAATATAGCCAAAAGAACTCCAGCTTTTTCGTTGTAGAATACGTTCAAGTAGTTCTTTAGCTTTCGCCTGGTTATTATTATAAAAATACCAATTAGCTATTCCATAATCTAAAGCATCATTGCTTGCTCCTTCTGTTCCTGCCTCTTTTAATAAGGATTCTATTTTCGTACTTCCTTTATATAAAAGCGTTGCTTGGTGATACGTTTGGTTTTCTATAACAGGCATTTCCATTTCTATTTTATCTAACACTTTTAAAGCTGCTTCTGTTTGATTCATCCGACGACGCAGTCATCGGACGATTTAAACTGGACTATTGAGTACTTACTAATTTAGCAGTTAATTTCCTCTAGCCCAAGTCAATATGTCCTTAGTTGTTTTATCCAAAAGGGTTGGCGGCAATGTCTTGTTTTTCATGGTTTTCATATCTACCAATAATGCTTTATTTCCTTTTTGTTCCCTAAGCACAACATAAGCATTATCCAATGCACTTTTTTGCACAGTAGTATTGATAGCCAATGGTGTTTTAAAAACTGGGTTAATAGAAAAAGTCTCTTCTTCCCAATCAAAATGAGGTAATATAGCTTGGTATACATTCGTTTCTGAAGGCAATAAGAAGAGGGCGTTAAAATTATTTTCTCCTAATTGATACTCTGCATAAGGCAATACAGGTTTCGTGATTTTTCCATTGACTAAATCAAAAACAAAAGCCCCTTTATCTTGTGCATAACCAACTAAGAAGTTTTCCCATAATTCGAGTCGAATAATTATTCCCGAAGAGGGGTCTACTTCGGCTCTTTTTGTTTTGAAAGTTGGTGATAAAGGCGGCAACATTTTTTTGGTGGTCAAATCAAAACAATAAACTGTTTTTGCAGCCTTAATAGCTACAATTTTACTATTATTATTATAATTAATATCCGCTAAAAAGTAAGGGAAGTCAGGGCTTATATTAATCGGTAGCGTTAATTTAGTCTCTACCTGACAAGTATAGGTATCATATATTGTTAAAATACGGTGGCTCATCCCAAATTTAGGGTCATAAGTACTAGAATCAGCCATTATACAAATCAACTTACCTTGGTCTTTCAACCATAACTCATTGTCTTCCAATACTTCTCCATTAATATCGCATTTTTGTTGTTGTTTTGATACTTTATCTATATGATTAGCAGCCTTTGGTCTTACGGTGTCCTTATCTCCTGCATTAGAAGTCGATAGCTCTCTTTCCCCTTTAGCTTCGTTACCTTCAGATGTAGATGCCGTACAAGAAAACAATAAACAAATACAGAAAAAAGAAAGGTATTTCATTATTATATTTTTGCGACTACTTAGAGCTTGTTGGGGATTTGTTTTTAGCCCGAAAGATAAATCTCCAATAAACGCTTAAAATAAGTGCTCAATGTAACAGCGAATTGCTGCCTGCCATCAGGCAGTCATCCACTGTCAATATCAAAAGTAGTCTTTTAAGTTGTGAGTGAATTTATTGGTGTAATATCGCTTAAAATAAAAAAGCAGCCATTGACTCCTCCTAATAAATAGCTAATATTTTTAGGAAAAAGTTAAATGGCTGCTTTAGTCTCGTAGCTGTTACTCAAACTAAATTGAGTTTTAAGTAGAAATAGGTGAAAATGAAAAATTACCGTTTTATCATTTTAGGGGCGAGGAAAATAATAACCTACCAGCCTGGCGGATTCTTTTTACTTTTAGCTGCGTTAAAATTATTCAACGTAGCAACGGCTATGCTGAATAATTTTGCCTTGCTAAAAGAAAAAATAACCTCGTCATTTCTGGT
>JBGCFJ010000540.1:0-2641 GCA_045106885.1 Saprospiraceae bacterium | reverse complement strand
TTTTGTTCAAATTCATAACTTATTGATAATCAATACTAGTTATTTTTAGCCCCAGTATTTTGGAATATTTGAAGTGAATAAAAATAACTGGCACGCTATTTCACAAGGAAATTCCTGTATTTAAAGAAGGACAAGTCTAATGTATAAAAAAATATAAAATTGTTATTAGCAAAAAACAAATTGAGCCTATTAAAAGCTTTAAAAATTTAAAACACCCTATTATTTCACCAATTTAGCAAAAGTCTTTTTCCCAAGATAATAACCAAACAACATATTTCGCTTCAAATGCCCAACATTATTAGGCGCGCCAATACTAGCTTTTTTAATTAATTTATCAAAAATTTTCCGTTGCTTCCAAGTTTTACCAAGGTTCGCATACATATAACCATGTGCGCGAAGAATCTGCCAAATATGTGCAAATTGTCCTTTTAATAAGAAGGTAACCCCAACCAATCCGTCCAGCATTAAACGCAAAGGAATCAGCCATAATAGTTTACTAACTGGCTCATTTTTTAATAAAGTCGTCAGGCTATTTCGATGATTTAAGTAGGTTTTTCTAGGCGATTGATATTGTAAAGTACCGCCACCAACATGATAAACTGTTGACTCAGGACAAGCCATTACTTGATAGCCTGCTCGTTTTAAGCGCCAGCACAAATCAATTTCTTCCATGTGTGCAAAATAGCCTGCATCCAAGCCGCCTAAATCGTGGTATAAATTACCCTTAATAAACATCGCGGCACCTGTTGCCCAAAAAATTTCTTGTGGTGCATCGTACTGTCCATTATCCGTTTCACAATTGGTCAAAATTCGACCTCTGCAAAAAGGCAAACCCCAATTGTCCAGCCAACCACCAGCAGCACCTGCATGTTCAAAGGTATTTTTATCGTGGTAGGCTAAAATTTTTGGTTGAGCTGCACCAATTTTTGGATGTTGTTCCATTATTTCAATAATCGGACGCATCCAATTCTTCGTCACTTCAACATCTGAATTTAACAACACATAATAAGGCGAATGCACTTGCCGCAAAGCTTGATTATAGCCTCCAGCAAATCCATAGTTTTCTTTTAAATTAAGTATTTCGATTTGGTTAGCATATTGTTTTTTCAAAAAGGCTAAAGAGTCATCCGTTGAGCCATTATCTGCAACGACTACTCGTAAATTAGGATAATCTGAGCCTAATACAGATGGTAAAAAATCCGCTAAATATTTTTGACCGTTATAATTTAAAATAACCACCGCTACTTCTGGATAATTAAAATTAGCTCGATTAATGGGTTGTGGAGGTTGCTTTTCTAAGATGGCTAATGTCTCAATTTTATCTTGTGCTAAAGCTGCTTGTAGCGCTTCTAAAGAATCAAATTTAGCATCATCTCTAGTAAATTCGATTAACTCCAAAGTCACTTCTTCTCCATAAATAGTTTTATCGAAATCAAAAATATTAACCTCTATTGTTTTATTATCATGCGCTGGTAAAGTTGGGCGAGTCCCAATGTATAGCATCCCATTATATCGCTTGCCTTTATGGTGAACAAAGGTGGCATAAATCCCTTCTTTGGGTAATAACTTATGGATGGAAGGTGGTTTAATATTTGCTGTTGGAAAACCTATCGTTTTACCAATTTGTTGTCCTTTAACAACTGTTCCACTCAAGATAAAATGATGCCCTAAAAGTTTACTCGCTTTTTTTACTGCTCCCGCTTGAATCGCCTTCCGAACTTTAGTAGAACTCACCGTAATCTCATCAATCTGCTGCGGTTCAATTTCATCTACTTGAAAGTTCGCTTTTTCGCTGTAATGTTTAAGATAATTAATATCTCCTTGACGGTTCAAGCCAAAACGGTGGTCATACCCAATGACAATCCATGCTGGGTTAAATTTTTCCAACAAAAATTTTTCAATATACTCATCCGCTGATTGCTGAGAAAAAGCAATTGTAAAGGGTACAATCACCACATTATCAATCCCATATCGCTCTAGTAAGGAAATTTTTTCGGCAATGGTATTAATTAAGCGCAAAGAAGTATCCTTAGGATAGACCACTAAGCGAGGGTGCGGATGAAAGGTAATAACCACACTTTCCCCATCTACTTGACGGGCTAATTCTTTGACTCGTTCTAAAATAATTTGGTGACCTCCATGCACGCCATCAAAGGAGCCGATGGTAATCACAGCATTCCGAAAATTGGGTAAGGAGTTTAAGTCTTTGTAGACGTTCATTAATTAATTTTGACAGTAGAACTTTGAAAACGATTCTTTATTAAGAAATCTTAACCCCAAAGTAGCTCAAAAAAGATAATTGCAAAGGTATTACAGGCTGACATGATTAACAAGATTAACAGGATATTAAAATATTTGGAAATAAAAGGACACCGCCTCCACGAAAAAAAGCGCTGGTACAAAGTACCAACGCCACATTCATCTGGACAAATACAGCTTATTTTTACCACGGAGAAACGGAGTACATAGAGAACACAGAATTTTCTTGACGAGTATAGCTTAAGGGGCGAGGAAAATAATAACCTACCAGCCTGGCGGATTCTTTTTACTTTTAGCTGCGTTAAAATTATTCAACGTAGCAACGGCTATGCTGAATAATTTTGCCTTGCTAAAAGAAAAAATAACCTCGTCAGTTCTGGTA
>JBGCFJ010000054.1:0-2179 GCA_045106885.1 Saprospiraceae bacterium | reverse complement strand
CTCCTTTGTTTCTTTTTCATTGGTAGGTTCATTTTGACAGGCTAAGAATAGCCCAATAAAAAGAATTAATAGATAAGTTAGGTTTTTCATAAAGTCTGAATTTTTAATATTTTTGCTAGGAATGGCTGTTTTTTTTAGTTTTTCGAGCTAAACATACCCCGAATTTATTAGTTATTCAAATTTTAGGTGGTGTGAGAGGAAAATAGGATAGAATTTTTAAAACTACCATTGAGATACAATCAATTATAAATTTGGCTCTTTGACAAATTCTGCAAATCAAGGATTAAAAGCAAAGACCCTAGATTTGAAATGTTCAAAATTAGTCATGTTAAAAGTAAATCGTTTGATGGTTCTTAGGAGGTTGTTTTTACCTTCCACTACCGCACTTGTAATCGGTCTTTTAAAGTAGTTCAAAATATTGCCTTCATGTCGCTCAAAAAAAGTGATAAATTCATCAATATGCTTGTTCTTTAATTCCTTAGCTTTAATCTTCCAAATACTTATTTGTTGAGTAGCTAAAGGATAAGAAAATTTAGCATCAAAAATAGCTTGAAACATATTTTTCATTTCATAGACTTCTTCTAATTCTGTCGATATCTCAAAAGCATCTTTTAAGTCTTTTTTATCCGTTGAACTTAGTTTTGTTTTTGCTTTTATCAGTTTCCATTTTAGTCGTTTAAAAGCTTCCTCTTCTTTGTTACTCTTTCGTAATTCTTTGCGAAAATTATCTACTATTTTATTCAAATATATTGTCCAATGGAAACGATCTATATGAATAAGGGCATTAGGAAATAATTCTGCCGCTAAATCTTGAAATGGCCCCCACATATCTGAACAAAAATCTTCTACTCGCTTGCAAATTTTTACTCCAAGTGACTGAAAATAAGTGCGTAAGGAAGATTTGTCTCGATATTCCAGTATGTCTATAATTTCATGAGTATCTAAATCTACTAGTATCGTAATAAAATCTTTATGCCCTTTTTTAAAAGCAAATTCATCTATCCCTATCCGTTTTATTTTATCCCAATTAATTATTCGTTCTCCCACACTATCATAACAAATACGTTCTACTGTTTTATGGCTCATTTGCACTAATCTGCCAACCTCTTTGTGACTTTGTTTTCTACTCATTTCTATAATCCACTTGGCTTGGCGTTTTGTATGATTTTTGCTCCCGTTTACAAAATCTAATCCTTCCATAAAATGGCGACCACACTCACACATATATTGGTGTACATTGACTAGTAAATATACTGATCGACCACTTATATTTAAATCTCGTATTGTACGTACATATTTTGGTGTTTGTACACTAACTATCCTTTTACATTTGGGGCATAATTGACCTTTCTTGTCTCGTAATTCACATGATATTTTCAAACTTTTCTCTTCTATTTCTAC
This sequence comes from Saprospiraceae bacterium, assembly GCA_045106885.1. Classification (GTDB taxonomy): domain Bacteria; phylum Bacteroidota; class Bacteroidia; order Chitinophagales; family Saprospiraceae; genus JAFMDF01. Next base: position 778 of record JBGCFJ010000054.1, on the reverse strand, counting down.
CCCTTGTATTCTTAATTCGGGAAGGTCTAATAATAACTCATATAATGAAAAATCCATCGCTTTTTATATCTTTTGAAAATTTGCAATTTAATTCTTTTGCAGAATTTGTCAAAGAGCCCTTGTTTTATCCTCCTACGTCACTCTAATTCTGTTTCACAAGCGACTGCTTTCTTGACGATCCTCATTTCGATTATTGTCAGCCTCCTTGGCAGAACATCACCCTGCGTATCGCCTAACGAATACCCAACGACTGTGGTTATCGTTCTGCTTAACAGGCATATTACTAACGAATAGTATATGTTGGGCAAGGTTTGAGCGGGCAAGTTTTGGCGGATGACTGACTAGTGCGTTAAGCTGGATGTTTCGCCAAAGTAAGATAGACTGGGATAAGCTATTAAAAGAAAGTACCGAAATAATTTTAAAAAAATATGGAATTACAGAGGGGTCATTAGAATTAGATGATACGGAGCGAGAACGTTCAAAAAATGCAAAGGAACTCCATCATTTAGGCAAACATAAAGACAAAAAAAGCGGAGGGTATTTTAATGGGCAAAGTATTGTTTTTTTGCTATTAGTGAGTGATAAGGTAAGCATACCAGTAGACTTTAAGTTTTATAAAATGGATCCGAGATGGAAAGCATGGAAAAAAGAAGATGATAGACTCAAGAAGCAAAAAGTTAAGAAATCAAATCGTCCACCAGAACCACCACGAGATCCAAAATACCCAACGAAGAATAAAATAGGACTAGAATTAGTAAAGTGTTTTAAAAGAGATTTT
>JBGCFJ010000539.1:0-3988 GCA_045106885.1 Saprospiraceae bacterium | reverse complement strand
CATATGTCAAATATACAATGATATTCCCCTCGTAGAGGGCTTTTTTTCGGCGTAGCTTAGAAAAAATTTAGTTCTCTTACAAGTTATTTTCGGCGCAAATTTGGCAAGAATTCCTTCTAAGGCATTGATAGTCAAGAAGTCAGAAGTCAGAAGTCAGACAGGCTACCCGCCTAACGTTGTAAATTACTTTTTATAAAAAGAAGAATATTCTTAAATTTGTAATAGCCATAAAAAATTTAATCAATTGATTATCAGTCATTAAATATCAAATTGACGTAATTTTTAACTCCTGTAATTATGTCAGTTTTTTACTAATTTTACAACTTCTGGCGGGTAGCCGTCAGACCGAAAATTGAAATTTCCTGTCAGATGTCAGACTTATGACGAGTGCCAAATCTGACATCTGACAGTTATCGAAGATAACGGTCTGACTTCTGACCTCTATGGTACTGGCTTCGCCAGGTTAGGGAACAGGAAATAAATAAGATACCAGAAGATGTGGTTTTAGTTTGTTCTTATACAAGGCACAAAAAACGGAGTTATGCCTTTGCATAATGAGTATTTTTGTAACGCAGTAGAAGAGCAAAATAAAGCTACAGAACTGGTAGGTTATATTTTTCTTGTTCCCTTATTACCTTTTATCTCAAAAGAAAGTTCCATAATTAATCAAAAGCCTATCCCTTTCTATACTGCTGCAATAACAGAGATTTCGATGTTTACATATTTAGGTAGGTTGGCTACTTCCACTAATTCTCTCGCTGGTGCCGTATCGTCATTAAAATATTCTGAGTATACGGCATTGATACGTCCATAATTTTTCATATCTGAGACAAAAACAGAACATTTTAGCACATCCTCAAAAGTTGCACCTGCTTCGGTTAAAACCGCAGCAATGTTTTTCATCACTTGATGCGTTTCTGCTTCGATGCTATCTAATACCAAATCTCCAGTAGCTGGATTAATGGCTATTTGTCCAGAAGCATATAAAGTACCATTATGGATAATTGCTTGGTTATATGGGCCTACGGGTGCAGGCGCTTGGTCGGTTTGAACGATTTGTCTCATATTTTTTAGTTATCAGTTGAGGGTTACTTGTGCTCTATTTTCCAATAGACTTGTTATAAAAATAAATCTATTACTCTAAGTTGCGGAGAAGTTGAAATGGTTATATTGTTTTAGTGTCATATTGTTAATTGGGCTAAAAAACTTGAATTAAGGAGTTATCCAACACCATAACAATAAAACAATATAGCAATCCAACAATTCTCCGCAACTTGGTTAGTTATACGAAATTTAAAAGGTAACAAGTTGAATAAGTTGACTCATAGCGTACAAGTAACTAACAACAGTTAAAGCCCCAAATTCAAACAGAGAATAGGAGCTTTAATTATATAATGTGTGACTAGACAAATTAATCTAGGTCTTCTTCAGCTTGAATCACTACTTGGCCTTTGTAATACATATTACCTTCAGACCAGTATGCTCGGTGATACTGATGTGGTTCGCCCGTCTTCTTACATACTGCTACTGTAGGAACAGCTGCTTTCTTATGGGTTCTACGCTTACGCTTTCGCATCTTGGAAATCCGTGACTTAGGATGTGCCATTTTACTATTTTTAGAAGTCTATAATCAGATGCTAAATCATATCAATGAATAATTTCCCACCTCATTATACTTAATTAAATTTAATATTTTTCAACTTATCCCAAACTGGATTGGGATTATTGGTTGATTCCTTAGTTTCTTTTGTCTCTTTGTCTAAAAAAGCCAACATTTTTGTATCGCAAGGCTGCTTTTCTTCCGCTTCGCAATCAAAAGTTTTGATATAAGGAACGGATAAACTTAGGTATTCGTAGATATATTTAGCGACATTTAAGGTTTCCGTTTTCATCGGAATATAAATGACGTCTACATCTTCTGTAAATTCTTCCGCAAACTTAACAATCATTCGACTATTTCCTTTAATTGGAAGATCGACGGTTGCTAAACAGCGATCGCAAGCTGCTTTTGTCGTTCCTTCATACGAAAAAATCATTTCGTATAAATCAAATCTCTTGTCAATATCCAATTGTACTTTAAAGGAACCTTCTTTAATGAGACTATCTGGAAAATTAGCAAAAAATGCATTATCTACCTGAAAGTCAAAAGAATGTGAACCGATTTTCAATCCAATAATTGGGATTAAATATTCGACTAAAGTATCCATTTTTTAAGTAATCTTGGGTCAAAAAATGTGCTTTCTTCAAAAGCAGCGCAAAGATAGCTGATTTATTAGAATAATGTGTGATTTTTTGAGAAGTTATTTTGAGGGGATTGACAATTTTCAATTTTCAATTTATAATTTTCAATTTTCAAATGGGAATAGCTGAAAATCTTGTATTATTACAAGATTTTCAGCTATCTCTCTCAATAACCATCAATTCTAATAACTTCAATACTCTATGCTAACACTTGCCGTCATTCATTGGAACGTTGACCCTGAAATTTTCAATTTTGGTAGTTTTGCCCCTCGGTGGTATAGCTTAGGCTTTCTTTTTGGATTTCTGATAGGTTATTATATCATACAGCGCATTTACATTGAAGATAAGGTCAGTACCGATTCCTTGGATGATTTACTACTTTATTTGATTATTGGAACTGTTTTGGGAGCTAGAATTGGCCATTGTTTGTTCTACGAATGGGATTATTTTCAAAATCATCTGCTAGAAATGATTCTGCCCGTCCAATTTGAACCTGAATTTCGTTTTACGGGATATACAGGATTAGCTAGTCATGGTGGCGCTATAGGCGTTTTAATTGCTCAATGGCTTTATTCCAAAAGAGTCTCTAAAAAACCACTCATTTGGTTATTAGATAGGATTGGTGTGCCCATTATGCTAGTAGGCTGTTTTATTCGATTAGGCAATTTAATGAACTCCGAAATTTTAGGCAGTGCAGCAGATGTTCCTTGGGCTTTTGTGTTTGAAAGAGTAGATTTAATTCCTAGACATCCTGCCCAATTATATGAGGCGATTGCCTATTTCCTAATTTTTCTAGTACTTTATCGACTCTACTGGAAAACCAATATTAAACACCAGACAGGCAGGTTATTAGGTGTTTTTACCGTATTATTATGGACAGCACGGTTCTTTTTAGAATTTTTCAAGAAGGAACAAGGTGGGTTAGAAAATACTTTGGGTATTTTAAGCACAGGGCAATGGTTGAGTATTCCATTGATTTTGGTAGGACTTTATTTTTGTTTTAGAAAAAGCGCATAAAAAAAACTAATACTTCTAGGCGCTTACACAAAATTTAAAACCAACAAATTGTCGATATTTTAAAATGTCGATAATTGTTAATCTCAAATTCAACCTCAAATTCCCGCCGAAGGTGGTTTAAAATTGAAAATTTGAAATTGAAAATTGAAAATTAAATTTTACTTAGTTGCTAAATGTATCAATATTATAGTTAGCATTATCTGAATAGATGAATAAATCGGACAACCTACAGTTTTTGCGAGAGCGAGCATCTACAGAGTTTATGACTCAGTGGAGCCAGCTAAATACTGAGTTGATGGAAGATAATGTGCAGCAAATAATTGAACAAATAAAGATTTCAGAGCAAATCCAATATCATAATAATCGAGCCATTGTTTTATTTTCTCCCAAAGATTTTAAACCACTTTATTGGGGAGGAGGGTTCGAAAATCTATTTGGCTACGCTCCCTCAGAAATTAACCTTTGGAATATCAATCTTTTCTTTCAAGCCATTGTTTGGGAACACATCGGTTTTCCTTTACATATCATCAAATGGAATAAAAAAATAGACCGTCTTAGCCCTATGAATTCCGAGCAACTCCCCGCTCGCTCTTATTTCTGTGGTATAAAAATGAAACACAAAGATGGGCATGTGCTGAGAATATTTGTTGACCAAATCATTCTTGCTGTTAAAAATGGACAAGCCTCGCTCTGCTTATTTTTCATAGAAGATATTCAGCATTTGATGAAA
>JBGCFJ010000538.1:0-3006 GCA_045106885.1 Saprospiraceae bacterium | reverse complement strand
TCGAGGCGTGTGCTAATTCTTCCTGCACCGACAACATCCAAAACGGAGACGAAACAGGCATAGACTGTGGAGGTGCAAATTGCCCTGCTTGCCCAACCACCCCAACCTTATTATCCCTCAAAACCACCGAAATAAAATTTGCCTATCCAAGTGCAGTATATGCTAATTCCGTCAATAAAGACGCATTAATCATTATCGGTGAAGAAACGGGGGCTAAAACAGGAACATACACTGTAAATGCCAATGTGATAACCTTTACCCCAAGCAAATCATTTAAAGTAGGAGAACAATTATATATTACTTCAACAAGTGCTATTGAAACAACGAACCGAACGGCCATGCCAGCTTTTACATGGATGGAAGTAATGCCTGTTACCAATCCGACTAATGCTGTTTTTACGCCCTTAAACACAGGAATAACCCTTCCTAGTGATGCCTTAAATCATAGTTACAGTTTTACGACTGCAGATTTTAACCAAGACGGAAATATGGATATTATCATCAACTATTATCCTGCACGAGGAAGCGCAACTAAGAACTTAATCTACTTACAAAATGCAAATGGTACTTTTAATGCCCCTTTAACCTATTCTTATAATAGGTCTTTTTCTAGTTTAAGAGGAACACCTGATTTAAATGGCGATGGCTATCCAGATTTAGTAGTGACGCATAATGTGCCATCAAGTGTACATGTGAGATTAAATAATGGAGATGGGACACTTGGTGCTTCCAGCCTCTATTCAGTAACTAATTATTCCAATGGGGTAGAGTTTGCAGATATAGATGGTGATGGAGATATTGATATGATAGGGAGATCTGGCAATTCATCTTTATCTAGCAATCGAATCAGTATTTTTAGAAATAAAGGAGATGGCACATTCGATGCACAAGAAACATTTTCAACCAATAATGGCTATGGGCATTACTTGCGATTAGGAGATTTAGATAATGATGGCGATGTGGATATGATATTTACTACAAGTGCTTCTTTTAATGCGATTCCAACTTTTAAAGTGTATGAAAATAATGGGGCTGGAAGTTTTAGTTTGCATAAAAGTGAAGCAAATCCAGATGTTCGAGGAATTTTGCCCATTTTAGATTTTAATAATGATGGGCAGAAAGATATGATAAGTTTTAATACAGATGCTATTGTTCATTTGGGGAATACAGGCCTTGATTTTAGTCTTGGAGGTGGAACAACACTGACTAGCGAACATGGAAGATTTCATCCTGGAGATATAAATGGTGATGGTTTTATAGATTTGCTAAACTCCCGTACTTATAATGGAACTAATTGGACTTCTTTTCCCTATAAAACCTATCTCAATAATGGCAATGGGGCGTTTACAAAAATAGACGGTACTCTGAATATGAAAAGTTTTGAGGCAACTAGACTTTCAGATATGGATAATGATGGAGATTTAGATTATCTGTATGTAGATACAGATAGGCAAATTTATATCGCTGAAAATGGAAATAATACTAATTTTTCTGAAGTGCCGACTCAAAGTAGGAATGCGAAAAATGATATTATATTTTCTGAAATTTCGGGAGAAGTCCAACTTAAAGTAATGCCCAACCCCTTCCAATCCCAAACAACCATAAAATACTATCTCCCAAAACAAAGCAATGTAACCCTAAAAGTCCTAGACTTCCTAGGCAGAGAAATAAGCACCTTAGCCCAAAACAAAAACCAAACAGCAGGTTGGCACGAACAACAATTCCAAGCTGCCAATAACGCCGCAGGCACCTACTTTTTAGTCCTAACAAACGGCGAGCAGCAAAAAACAGAAAAAATAATATTGATAAAATAAATAATGTGACATAAAAGGGTATATTTAGGGTGTTTAAAGTGCTTACCATAAAATGAAGCAACTTTAAGCGCCCTTCTAATATATCGCTATACTTAAGCTGAAATGCCTCCACTTATTTAAACCTACTTCGATAACAAAATTTAAATGTAAGCCAACATGTGCAAAAAAACACTCAGAAATCTATTTTTTAGCTTCTTATTGATTAATTTTTCCTTTGACCTTTTTGCCCAATCGACCTGTACAACCCCACCAACTTTATTAGTTGCGGGTAAAGCAATAAATGAAGTACAATATTCAGATGGTCCGACATCATTTATCCGAGCAAGTGATTTTGATGCAGGGAGTTATAGTAATTGTGGCAATCTTGTTGCTTTTTCTTTTTCGCCTAATGTGAATGATACTTTACAGGATTTTGATTGTTTCAGAATAGGAACAAATGAGGTGACTATATATTTGACAGACACCGAAGGAAATCAAGCATTTGCAGTGACTTATGTAATAATACAAGACAATTTTAATTTATGTAACAACCCTACTTCAACTACTTGTCCTAATGAATTCGTTCTTCACAATGGTTTAACCACGGCTTTATCGAATAATGGAACAGCCGTACTTCAGAGTACCGATTTTATAAAACGAATTGGAGAAAATTGTACGGGAGCGCCTATTGCCAGATTTGAGGATACGGGAGGGGAAACGAAAACAGTTACTGCTTCAGAATTAGGAACTAATTTTACAACCCTCCAATTGGAGGTGGATGGAACAGAGGCGAATAAGGCGAGCACTTTTGTGATTGTTCAAGAGGGATTAAGTGCTAATACTGCTTGTATTCCTGTGCCTATTACGCATAATGGTATTAATACTGTTTTAAATCCATCTGGTATAGCAACTATCTATGCGAATGCTTTTGATATTGCAAGTTATAGTGATTGTGGCGGTACGGTTAAACTGTCCTATTCCGATAATGTAAATGATACGGTACGAGTACTTGATGCAGGAAATGTTGGATTGGAATTCGTTGAAATTTGGGCAACAGATTTACAGACAAACATGCAGAATAAAGTAGATGTTTTTATTTCACTTCGAGACTTCTTAGCTCCTATTTGTGCTAATTTACCAAATATGCAAAATTCTTGCGATAATTATGAAGCAGGTGCATTGGGAAATAGCACAGACGCTGATGGAGATGGAG
>JBGCFJ010000537.1:0-1301 GCA_045106885.1 Saprospiraceae bacterium | reverse complement strand
CATTCTTCATTAGAAATATGGTTAATAGAAAAATAGCGCCACTGATTAAGCGGATTGAAAAATTGCACTTGCCAAAACCTCGAAAAATGAGACTCTCTAATGGTTTGAGGGTACATGTTATTGATATGGGGACGCAAGATGTCTTGAAATTACAATTGGTATTTAGAGCTGGGCGTCCTTTTGAGAAAAAGAAATTAATCGCTAAAACGACGGCTCGATTATTGAGAGAAGGAACGACTAATTTTTCTTCCGCAGCCATTGCAGAGCAAATAGATTTTTATGGGGCTACTTTAAGTACACCAACCAATTTAGATAATTCGAATCTCGTTTTCTATACCTTGAGTAAGCATTTTGAGACTTTACTTCCTTTGGTTACAGAATTATTGACAGCGCCTACTTTTCCAGAAGAGGAGTTAAAGGCTTATATTGATAATACTAAGCGAAAATTACAAGTAGACTTAACAAAAAATGATGTTGTTGCTTATCGGAAGGTTACAGAATTTATTTTTGGGAAGCACCATCCCTATGGTTATAATAGTGACAATCGGGCTTATAATAGCGTCAAAAGAGCAGATTTAATTCAGCATTTTAATAAGCATTATAATGCTCGAAATTGCGAATTATTTATTAGTGGTCGAGTGACGGATGAAGTGATTCGTTTATTAGACCAATCTATTGGACAATTAAAAATAGGCAGAAAAAGTCGTCTGCCTAAATTTAAACTAACAGATATTATACCTGAAAAACGACATATTTCGATTCCTAACTCTATGCAAACTGCTATTAGAATAGGGAAACGTATAATTGGTCGAACACATCCAGATTTTGCTGGATTTACCGTGTTAAATACTATTTTAGGTGGTTATTTTGGCTCTAGATTGATGATGAATATTCGAGAGGAAAAGGGCTATACTTATAATATTTATTCTACGCAAGATACGATGATGCACGATGCTTGTTTTTATGTATCGACTGAAGTAGGAAATGAATTTACAGCCGCTGCAACTAAAGAAATCTATCAAGAAATAGACAAACTTTGTACGGATTTAGTACCAGAAGGAGAATTGGAAATGGTTCGGAATTATATGTTGGGAAATATGCTGAATATGGTAGATGGTCCTTTTCATGTAGCAGATGTGATTAAAACCATGGTGTTGAATGATATGCCTTATGAGACATTTGATACTTTAATTAGTACCGTGAATACCATTTCAGCACAAGAATTGAGAGATTTGGCACAGAAATATTTGTACCAGCAAGATATGTGGGAAGTGACGGCTGGATGATTGGAATTGTAAACC
>JBGCFJ010000536.1:0-3674 GCA_045106885.1 Saprospiraceae bacterium | reverse complement strand
ATAATTACAGGAGTTGAAAATTACGTCAATTTGATATTTAATGACTGATAATCAATTGATTAAATTTTTTATAGCTACTACAAATTTAAGAATATTCTTCTTTTTATAAAAAGTAATTTACAACGTTAGGCGGGTAGCCTTTATTTGTACTACTACAACTTTGGCGATGACATTGACCTGTATCCCCCTATTTAATACACGACCGCTTTTTTAATTGATTGGTAGCCATCAATATTAATACTACAAGGATGATAAGAAGGGGAAATTTCATTCACTTCCTCTTTGAATTTCCCATAAGGCCTTTTTAAATTTTCATACTGCATATTTTCTGCTACACTAGCTCCTAAAAAACAGTTTGAACCAACGGTTGTGCATAGATATATTTTATTATTTAACAACTTTGTATGATGCTCATCCATTAGCAAATGCTGAGGGAGATTGGTGGAAAGGCTCGGTTTAATGCAGATAGTGGGATGATTACTTTATTAGAAAAAGGAGTAGTTTTAGGGGACAATTATACAAATTAGACACTTGGAGGCCTTGAAGACACTCCAAGGTCTGGGCTAAAAACCTTGGAGCGTCTTTCAGACCTCCAAGTGTTTTAGAGGACGATAGTTTATAAATTAACTACGGTCTAGCCTCTTTCCCAATAGAAATCATATTGGTAAACAAGCGATAAGCACCTGGTACACCTGCTGGCAATTCTCTAAACCAAGAATAACCAGAGTAGATATAATAACCTTTGCCATGTTTAGCAACTAATAATCCACCATCTTTCGGGTCTTCTCCTGGGTCATTGGCAGAAAGAATAGCGGTGAATTTTTCTTTGTCCCATTCATTAGCAAAATACAAACCTCTTTCTTGTACCCAACCGTCGAAATCTTTAGCAGTGATTTTATTCGGCGTTGTTAAGATTGGGTGGTCAGGTACTAACATTCTAACTTCTGCTTCTTCTACAGTAACTCTATCTCTAGATAAATTCATATCGTAAGGAGCGATTGTTTTTTTATCTACTTTCAAACGCCAAGTTGTATTATACTGCACAATCATTGTTCCACCATTCTCTACATATTCTAATAACTTAGGTTGGTAGAATTTTAATCTTTCCACTGTATTATAAGCACGAACACCTAAGATGATGGCATCGTATTTAGCTAAATTCCCAGCAATAATTTCACCATCTTTTAACTCCGTTACTTTATAGCCAATTTGCTCCAAACTAGCAGGAATTTCATCTCCTGCGCCCATGATATACCCAATATTTTCACCTCTTCTTTGAATGTCTAATCTAACTATTTTTGACGCTTCTGGTTGAAAAACCGTTTGCGTTGGAATATGGTCGTATTCAATAAAAGTTGCGCCTTTCGTATAGGTTGAGCCATCAGCTAAAGTGACAATTGGCGAAATTAAGCCTTCTTCTTGGTTAGTAGGTGGAAATAATTTGAAAGTAACTAATTGTTCTTCGCCTTTGATGCCCAAATTAACATCAATAAATTCAGGTTCAATTTTCCAGCCATTTGGTCGAGCTAAAGTAACTTTACCTGTAATTTTTTCTTTACTAGATTTTACTAGAACGCTAACCATTTTGGGCGCATCATTCGCAAAAACATAGACTTTCTCTTGAATGTTGGCAAACACAGGTGGCGTTACTTCAAAAGGTCGATAAATTTCTGCTTTTACAGGGTCGGCTTTCTTATGCACGACTTCTTTGGTAATCGCCATCGGTTCGCCAGCTATCGTAAAATTCAATTGAACCTTAATTGCCCGTGGTGTTTCTGGTAAGCCTATTAATGCTTGTTTGTCCACAGTGTACATGCCTAACTCCGATTTTTTATTTAACCAATACGGATTGGTCATCGCAATATCAGTAGGAACAGCCAATTGATCTTTTACTTTAAACGTAATATTATTCGCCAATACTTTATTTAAAACAGAATCTTTATTAGCTGGATGAATACTATAAGATTGTAAAGTGGCTTGCGCATTAGAACGATTCACAATTTCTATATCCAAACCAACAGCTTCCCCTGGAGTGGCTGAATAATCGGTCGCTAGTACTTCTACAAAAAGTCCCATACAAGCTTCGATAATCGTTTCAATCTCTGCTTGTTTGACATTCTTCCAATAACCATCAGGTAGTGCTTTGATTAATTTATACGCTTTTACCAGTTGCGGTACACTAGCGCTAGGATTACTATAATCAAAATTATTTTCTACGCCAGCTAAAATTTTCCCGATAGCAGCGCCGCCTTTTACTCGATTCCAAGTAATATCAATGCCTTCAAAAATATCGTGTTTTGACTTGGGCATATCGCCTTTCAATAATTGCAAATATTCGATGGATTCTCCTCTACTGCCTGCCCGTCCCATGCCTTGACATTGGTGTTGACTTCTACTTTCTGCTGCAATTTCAGAGTTCGATTTCCCCTTAGTTGGATAATAAACCCCAACATCTACATTAACCATATCTGATTTATCTGCTTCCGCAAATTTTTCTCTACTGCCATAAAACCACCAAGAGGTATTAAAAAATAAGCGCTTTGGTTGCCAAGTATCAACTTGTTTTAATTGCTCAGGATAGCTACTTTTTTTACCCGCCAAATCAAAAGCTTCATAACCAATAATGGCAGAAGCAGTATGATGTCCATGCGTTCTTCCCGCTGATTTATGGTCAAAGCGATTGATAATCACATCAGGTTTCCATTTACGGATGGCCCAAACAGCATCAGCTAATACTTCTTTTTCGTTCCAAATTTTCAACGTTTCATCTGGATGTTTAGAATACCCAAAATCGTTGGCTCGACTAAATAATTGATTGCCACCATCAATTCTACGAGCCGCTAATAACTCCTGCGTTCTAATGACCCCCAATAATTCTCTAATTTCTGTTCCAATTAAATTTTGCCCACCATCTCCTCTCGTTAAAGACAAATAAGCGGTATTGACTTTTAAATCATTTGCCATATAGGCAATCATGCTGGTATTCTCGTCATCAGGATGTGCTGCGACGTATAAAGCAGAACCCAATACATTTAATTTTTGGATACCATCGTGAATTTCACCAGACGTCCACCGTTTTGGTGCTTGTGCAAATAGACTAAAAGTAAGGAAAGAAAGGATTAGCCCTACTGCTGTAATTTTTCTAAACATGGAAACTATTTTAAATGGTCAAGATGAACCCTCATCGTTTCAAAGAATATATGCTCAATGCTGGTCAGTTGTCCCCAATAAAATCAGAGCAGGCTCAGCGGATATAGCGTTCTAGTTTGGAGACTTAAACCATAGAATACCGATATTTTCAGTCTCCAGACTGGAAATGAGCATCTAGTCGTCTCCTGACGACTATATAATGAGTGATTATTTCAAAAAACGATAAAGCCTTCTTATTTAACTCTCTTAAAAAACGGAAAGTTACAAAAGTAATTTAATCGGATAGCATTCTATATTTATTTCTAGGAAACAAAAAAAGAAGTATCCAATATAGGACAGTTCTTTTTGGGGAAAAGTTCTTTTGATGTTTGGTTTTTAATGAGATAAGTACTAAGACAAAAATAAACTAACATTTTTTTCACCACAGAGGTACAGCGTTCATAGAGGACATGGCGTTTTTTTTGACGAGTGTAGCTTACATTTACACTCAAATACATGTACTTTTTGACACAAATAGCACAAAA
>JBGCFJ010000535.1:0-2135 GCA_045106885.1 Saprospiraceae bacterium | reverse complement strand
AATAAAACTACTAAAAATTATTATCTAAAAAATCTTAAATTTGTAAAGCGCATTTAGAAAAGTCTAATAAAAATAAGTAGTCAATACACAAAGAATAATGGTTAGGGACGAGGAAAAAAATAACCTACCAGCCTGACGGATTCTTTTTACTTTTAAAGCCTCCCATCCGCAAGCGGTTCACAAAAGATAAAGATTCCCCGAATCTTCCTCTTTTGCTCATGTTAAAATTATTCAACGTAGCAAAGGCTATGCTGAATAAGCATCCCATCCGCAAGCGGTTCACAATCAGCGATTGTTCATCTTGCTAAAAGAAAAAACAACCTCGTCATTTCTGGTAGATTATTTATTGCCTCGCCCCTAATGTGTCAAGTTTGGAATTAAATAGCACTAATTTTTGACATTATTTGGCACACCGAAAAATCATTTTTGAGCGTTTACTAATTCCTTGAAATTTCATGATGTACCTATAATAGTGGTAAGAAAACGACCATTTTATTGCCTTTTGCCTGTGGGTAAAGGAAGAGCGTAAAGAAAACTAGATTGATACCAAAATTTCCTGCACAAACACCAATTAAAAAGCCTATAACACTTTTATCCCAAAATAAGACAATACTAAAAACAATTAAAGTCGCTAAACTTAGAAGTATTGGAATCATTCGACCAAAGCGGTTGGCAATAAAAATCACCCAATTATTTTCAAAAAGCTATTAATTGTCTAATTTGTTGTTTTATTCGGTCTAAAAGATACTATGATGAATACACCCTATCTCAACCAATTTATTGAAAAGAATTATCCGCATGCTAGCGAAGATAGAAAGCGTAGCATGGCTACCTTAATCATTACTAATTTAATGCTAATATTTTTGACAGGCACTTGGATTCCAATTATTTTATTATTGGAAATGCCTGAAATGTTATGGGTAAATACGAGTGGTTTTATCGGCAATATTCTTTTGTTTTCAAGTATTGTTTTTTTTTCGATAAATTATAAGTCAGCACGATTTATTTTACTATTTCTAGGGGCAGTTTTAATTGGAACTTCTAGCTTATTTTATGGTATTGAAAGCAATACCTACCTACATCTAGTTTTCCTACCAATTGTCATGATATTACTCTTTTCAAGGAAAGAAAAAAAAGCATTTCTAGCGTATTTAAGTGCTGTTATCCTAATGTATATTGTAATTGTTTACTCCAATATTTATTATGGCGCACTTTATCAAGTTCCAGCAGATACCTTCTTTATTTATAATACGATAATGGCAATAGATAGCTTGTTCGTTGCACTTTATTTTGCGTATTTTTTTTATAGTGAAAATGCAACATATAAAACACTACTAGCCAATGAAAGAGAAAAATCTGACCAGTTGTTACTAAGTATTTTTCCAGAACCCATAGCTAATAGATTGCGTCAGAGTAAGGAATCAGTTGCAGACAGTTTTGATAATATAACCATTTTGTTTGCCGATATTGTTGGCTTTACGGAATATTCAAGCAGAATGAGCCCAACCGCCTTAGTGGGGATGTTAGATGAGGTGTTTAGTGAATTCGATGGATTATTGGATAAATATAACGTTGAAAAAATCAAAACGATTGGAGATGCTTATATGGCAGTAGGAGGATTGCCAAAACCAGATATAAATCATTGCCATAATGTGACCAATTTGGCACTAGAAATAAATGAGGTAATAAAAGTAAAATTTGCAAAAAAATATAATCTAAAATTACGCATTGGCATTAATACAGGGAAGGCAGTAGCAGGTGTAATTGGCGAGAAAAAGTTCTCCTATGATTTATGGGGAGATTCCGTCAATATTGCCAGTCGATTTGAAACAAGTGGACAGCCTGGTCGGATTCATCTAACGGAGGCGGTTAAACATAAGTTAGGAGATGCCTACGAGTTCGATTACGCTGGAGAAATAGACATCAAGGGGAAAGGAAAGATGAAATCTTATTTTTTAAAATAACCATCAAAAAAAGTCAATTTATTTAATTCTCCCCTGTTCTCTGCATCTGAAAGAGCAGTTTCAAACTTTGCCAACAATTTCCCCCTGCAATAATTCTATTTCAAAAAGGGTTTGGAAATGGGTTAGCACATCTTGGACGGATTCGTTGGAAACGATGATTTCGCATTGGGC
>JBGCFJ010000534.1:0-6798 GCA_045106885.1 Saprospiraceae bacterium | reverse complement strand
CAGTAATCTTAGACCAACAAGTAACTGGTGCTGATTTAGAACCTGTAACTTGTAACTCCACTTCAACAGAAGGCTTATCCGAACAAGTTAATGCTACATGGTCTAACCATGCCTCTGTCCCTGCTTTTCTTACTTTATATGTTAAAGTCTCACATGCATCATAACTACCAGCGTTAAGGTCGCTAGCAGTAATTCTAACTGCGCCACTACCAATAGATACAATTAATTCATCTGTACAAATAGCTGAAGGAGGCGTTACATCTTTTACTGTAAAGAAAACACTATCTACAATAGCGTTACCACATTTATCTTCTGCTCTATAATTAATTCGGTAAGTACCACAAGTAAATTTACCATCTACAATTTCTCCATCAATAACTACAGTATCTGTTGCAACAGCATCAACTGCTCCACCAACACAATCATCTGTTGCAGTACGAGTAGGAATTCCTTCATTCGTTGAACACTCAAAAGGTCCTAATTCTACCATTTTTGCAGAACTACGAGTACCATAATCAGAAGCATCAAATACAGGATCTACTGAATCTGTGTATAAAATAAACTGAGAATTACCAGCACCTCCAATTGTACTTGGCGCACTAGCCTTACACCAGTCTACACTTTTCCAAGTTCGGAATACTTTTTCGCCACAATCAGAAGGTACTGTTACATCCTCATGTGTTAAGATATAACCACACTCATATTTATCTTCAAATAATTCAACAGTATCTGTTGCAACAAGTTTAGCATTTTTCCAGTTACCAATAAGTAATCCTGGCTTCAATTTACTATCATCTGTAGAGTTACATTTTAAAGTATCACTAGCTGCCATAAGGAACTCAGAAGGACGAAGAATAATCACCTTTCTTTCTTGGGTAGCCATATTATCACACTCATCTATTGCTGTGTAAGTAACCATAACACTATCCTTACTAAAACAAGGAAGGTCCATTTTAGTTAAATCTGCACGAAGACCTGCTGTATCAACTTCAATCCTAACAGAATCACAATTATCAATTGCTTCTACACCGTTAGTAGATGTACCAATCAATTTCAAAATATCAACTACACTACAAGCAACAATTGTATCGTTTGCTTGTACAGCTGAAATAAAGATTGGATTAGAAGCATCATCAAATGTCAAATCAGTAGAACATGTTTGGCTTTGAGTACCATTATTATAAACACCAGCACCCCAAACATTTCCATAAGTTCTAGTAATTGAAACTGTAGCAGTTCCGTCACATACAGTCATCCCTGCCTCTCTAATTCGTTCTTTAGTAAGCATTCCGTCAGTATATACGGAATCACCTATGGTTAATGTAATACTATAGCTCATTGTATCTACTGCATCAGCTCCTGCCACACCACCAACTGTTCCTCCAGGGATAGCAGCTGCAGGTTGCTCTAGAATCATATCAGGTGTGATAGCCACTGCACAAGCAGAACCAAAAGGAATAATCACATTATCATTACACACTAAATTCGGTGCTTGTACGGTAACTGTAGAAGTCTGTCTCTTTGTAGGGTCAGACAAAAGAACATAGTGAACGGTATAAATACCAAGAGCAAAAGTCTTAGATGCTGAAGGAGGTAAACCTCCCGCAGAAGCAGATAAATTAGTTCGTAAAGTATCTCTCTTTCCTGCCTGATTTACTACAATTACTAAAACACTATCTCTAATCGCTGTTCCATTACTAGTAACCTTAGGTGCAGTAATAGCTGTATCCACAAAAGGTTTATCATTACCATTTAAAGTTATGACGATATCCTTAGGCGCTTCGATATTAATATTTCTAGGTGCGCAATCTACCCAAGCTTCCCAGCCTGAACCTTTTGCACGGTCTCCATTTGTCTTAAAGACAAAAGTTAAACAACCAGAAGGGTTAACAGAAGGATCAACATCTGCATCAATCCATCCACCGAATGCATCTGAAACAGAACCTCCTCTACCAACAGCTAAAGAAGTAGCGCCAACACCTTGGCCTGAACCTGTGCCTTCACTTGCGCCTGTAGTTCCTTCAAGCGTACCAAGGCCTAAAGAAGCTGCTGCTGCTTTACTTTCAGCAGCAAGGATTCCTAAAGCTTTAATAGCGGTAGCTAAAGTTGGAGCGTCTGCTAAGTTAAGACCTTTAGGTAAATAACCTGCAGCAACGGCAGCTTCTACACCAGCAGAATCTAAAGTAGTCGCAGCTAATGCTTCTAAAGCTGATTGACTAGCTGGTATAGTTAAATTCTTAGCAATACTATCTGGTATACTAGCAGCTTGGGCAGCAGCTAGTGCAGCAGCAGCAGCTTTGACAGAAGCAGCTTTGGCAGCAGCAGCACCAGCAGCATCTAAAGCTTTTTTATCGCCCTGAAATGCAAATAATGTATCTCCAGGAGCTACATCAAAATCAGTAAATACTACTTTAACAGTATTTCCATCTTTAGCACAGATAGTCGTTGTATCTGATCTTTCTTTACTGTCAGCATAATTGCCATCATTGCCGCCGTCATCGACAAACATTGAGGAACTACTAGAACTTACGGTGCCAGTACAAGTATTTACTGTACCCTTAGCATCACCTATTGTAATAGTATCCCGTTGTGCAGTAGCTGTTGTTAGCCCCATGCACATAACAAAAAGAACCACTAAAGTAGATAGTCCTTTGGACATCCATCTTTGCGGCTGAAATAGCGTAAAACTCGCTTTTTTCATAGGATTAGTTAATTTTGGTTAAAAGAAAAAAGGTTAAAAAAATTTTGGTAAATGAACTTATAAATGCTCATTCTAGAATAAAGTGAGCTTGAATCTCTCATGCTATAAAAGTCCAGATTTAGATTCCTTAGCCTAACAGACATAGATGTACATACGCACGAAAGGTCTTGAAAATTAGTTATTCAAGAAGACCTCGATAATTGTCCTTTGCTAAGGTCTAGAAGACCTCTAATAGCTATTCAGCTCGGTGTTGTAAGATGTACTAAAAAACAAATTGGTTGATATTTTTTCCGATCGGCTTAAGGAATATTACTGGGTATGACTGTATTGCTACAGCTATATATTGAAGTTCCAGTTCTTATAAAATAGTAGCACAGCTAAGTGCTTAAAGAACTGGGTATAGATATATTATCGTTTTGGTAACAAATAAATTTATATTCGGAAAAAGATGAACAGGCAGGAGTCGAAAACTTTGACGTTTTCATGTTAGTGTTTGTAAATGTTTTATTCATGAGATGTTTGATTAGTGTCGCTCTTTTGGTCGAAAATAATGTTTGTTTTTGTTTTGTCTTTTTTTCTCGTAAGGGATAAACAATTGAAAATCAACGTGTAAACTTAAATCGTATGTTAAACGACTAATCTCTTGTACTAACGTAATTTGGATAAAATCATTATTTGAGATAAAAGAAGGAAGTGGAAAATGAATTCCACTTCATTCAATAATACGGAATTAATCTCAAATCTTAAGGTTAAACTATATTAACCTTGTATATTATTAGAAGCGATGCTATTAACTTAAAAGTTTGAAAAAGTGAGGCCCAAGGCCTCACGAAATGGTCTTAACCAAACTTTGTTAATCTCATGCTTTTATCACATATTTCAAACTTAGGAATAGTGTCATAATCCACAAAATAACATTGTTATATTGAGCAAAAAAAGACATATCCTAAGATAAACGCTTAGGTTTTTTTATACTTGAATCGGAGAAGTATGGATTGAACATATAGTTCTATCACAATTTCTTATGCACTTTTTCAATCCGTATTAAATAGGTAGTTTTTTAGCTATTTTAAAAAATAGCCTAAATAGGTCGTAAAACGATGGTGAGATAAAATTCCGTAGGTGTTGAGATTACAAAAATAAGAAGAATTGAACTTAAAAGCCTACCCTTTTTTGGGTAATTTTATAATTTATTCTAATATGTTTTTTATTATTAAGTAAAAATCAATATTAAAATAAATTTGTTCTATTCTTAATACGAGTACAAAAATAGCGAAAAAAGAAGGAGGAAGTCAAATATTTAACGCTGTTTTTTCAAACAATTCTCATCACCCTTCATTAACATGCTGATAATCAATAATATTACAAAAAATAATTATTTAGATAAATTTTTATTTATTATTTAAAGCGGCTTTAAATGTAGCTAAACATCGTTCTCTCGCCATTTTATGATTTACAATTGGAGAAATATACGCACTTGTACCATATTCAGGAATCCATTTTTTAATATACTTTAATTCCTTGTCAAACTTCTGCATTTGAGACGTAGGGTTAAAAATTCTAAAGTAAGGAGCTGCATCTGTACCGCATCCAGCCGCCCATTGCCAACCACCATTATTACTTGCCAAATCAAAATCTAATAATTTTTGAGCAAAATAAGCTTCTCCCCAACGCCAATCAATTAATAAATGTTTAGTCAAAAAACTAGAAGTCACCATTCTGACCCGATTATGCATAAATCCTGTCGCATTCAATTCTCTCATTCCTGCGTCTACCATTGGATATCCTGTTTTTCCTTCACACCATTGTTTAAATTCTCTTTCATTATTCCGCCAAGGTATATTTTCGTATTTTTTGCGAAAAGCACCATTAGCCACATGCGGAAAATTAGCTAAAATCATGGCATAAAAATCTCGCCAAATCAATTCATTTAAAAAAGTCTCATTAAGTTGGGCTGCATTTCTGGCTTTCTCTCGAATACTAATGGTACCAAATCGAAAATGAATGCCTAATTTAGAAGTACCTGCAATAGCTGGAAAATTTCTAGTTTTATCATAATTTCTAACTAAACCTCGTGAGACAACCTGTTTTGGTAAATCAATAGTTGTCTCTTCAAAACCTATTTGCGCTAAAGTCGGGTATAAAAAAGGAATTGTTTGATAAAAATGAGCAAAATATTTTTCGTTTGGATAAGATTTTAAATAATAAGAAAGATTTATTGCATCCGTTACCGTTGCTACCCTTTCTAATAGCTTTGCCTTCCATTTTCTACTATAAGGAGTAAATACCGTATAGGGTAATCCATCTTTTTTTACGACTTCTTCTTTTTCGAAAATCACTTGATCTTTAAATGTATGAAAAGTACCTCCTTTTTGGTTAACTAAATTTTCTATCAACTTATCTCTTTCCAATCCATATTTTTCATAATCTCGATTCGTAAAAACGGCATCAATACTATAAGTTTCCAATAGTTCTGACCAAATTTTTTCTGGCGCTCCGTATTTAATTAGAAGGCTACTCCCTAGTTTTTCTAGCTCTTGCTTTAATTCAACTAATGTTTGATGAATAAAAGTAACTCTAGCATCTTGTTTGTCTTCCAGTTTATCTAAAATATTCGTATCAAAAATAAAAATAGGTAACAGTGGTTTTCCTGCTTTTAAAGCATGGTATAGTCCTGCATTATCTTTTAGTCTTAAGTCCCTTCTAAACCAGAAAACATTAATTGATTGCTTCATATATTGACAGTCGTTTCAAACATTGCTTAGTAAAAAAATGATTTTGAGCTACCAGAGAGCGTTTGGCGCTACAGAAATATCCACAAGCCTAACTAATTCTATCGTTTTTTGTTTATAAAATGGAAGCAATGAATTATCGGCTACCCGCCTAAGCTTGGGCATTTTCGACCACAGCGAATCTATATTCGCTACTCCAAGCGTCGGAAAATATAGCTTTTCCCTTGTCTGTCCTAAACTTGAGTGTCCAACTTTAGACGGGTAGCCGAATTATCTAAGCACTATTTTGTAATTTTGCCTTCTTTTATAATAAATATCACCAAACAGGTTATGAAACCAATTGCTCAATTCATTTCATGGTTATTCCATCCATTACTAATGCTAACCTATATGATTTGTCTATTAATGGTCGTCAATCCTTATTCTTTTGGTTTTAGTCGGATAGGGGAAGGTCGAAGTGGTTTACTAATCATTTCTATATTCTTACAAGCTGCACTCATTCCAGGAATAGCCATTTCGATGATGAAAACATTGGGCTTAGCCCCTAATTTAGATTTGGGCGATCGCACTGCTAGAATCGGTCCATTTATAGCAACAGGGCTTCTTTATTTATGGTTGTATGCAAATTTTAATCGTTTGACCGATGTACCTCCTGTGTTCAAATCGGCTATTTTAGGATGTGTGATAGCTTTATTTACCGCTTTTGTGTTAAATATTTTTTCCAAAATTAGTTTACACGCGATTGGAATGGGTAGTTTGATAGGAATGACTATGGTTACGATGCTACTGTTCAATTATAACAGTTTTCAGTTCGGAGAAACGACTTATAGTATGTACGCCTTATTATTTTTGATTATTGTCTTAGCAGGTTTAGTTGGCTCCGCACGAATGATTTTGGAAAATCCAAGTCCTAGAGATTTATATGGTGGTTATTTAGTTGGTTTTTCTACCCAGTTGATTGCTTTGCAATTTATCGCTTAAAAGGGATTTTTGAAACCATACCCGTTTTACTCAGTCGTTCGTAGCTTAGACGGCTGGTCTGAGTAGCCTTAGCATACCTACTCAGACCAGCCGTCTAAGGTACTTTTGATGTTCAATTAATTTTAATGCGACATTTTGATGATGCACCCAATTTATCAAGTAATGGGAAGTTACTTGATAAAATAAAAAAAGCCCCTTTCTTTTAATGAAGAAAGAGGCGTTAACCCAAAAACCGAATATTAGCCTAAGTAGTCAGTCAAGATGATAGTGTCGGGTTGTATTTGGATGAATTTTGAAGTTGTACTAGGCAAAAAACGCAGACATAGCCTTTGCTATGGCGAGTATTTTTAACGACGTACAGCTTTAAAAGTCGCCAAATTACCC
>JBGCFJ010000533.1:0-5154 GCA_045106885.1 Saprospiraceae bacterium | reverse complement strand
TAGATAATGGATTAATCGAAGTGGCCAATATAATAGGCGGCACTATGCCTTTTAATTATGTACTCAATAATTTTGATACCAATGAAATAGCCTTCTTTTCAGATTTAGCCCCGAATAGTTACACTTTAACAGTCGTTGATGAATTGGCTTGCACTTGGGATACCATCCTTCTTTTAAACCAACCTATTCCTATTGAAGTGGATATTATTGCTCAGAATGAGGAATTGGTCACAGGGCAAACGGGGCAATTTAATCTCCTTACCTCTATTTCATCTACTGATATTGCTGAAATTTTATGGACACCTTCTAATTTAATTGATTGTGATAACTGCGAAGAAATAACCACCACTTTTACTGCCTCTACGACTTTGAATGTTCAAATTATTGATATTAATGGTTGTGAAGGAAATGCTTCGATAGAAGTTGAAGTAGATTTAGCCTCCGTTCCTAATGCTATTACGCCCAATGGAGATGGCAAAAATGATTTCTTTAAAATTCCCATCCTAGAACAAGAACCTGATGCTTTTCCCAATAGTGAACTAACTATTTTTAATCGCTGGGGAGATATTCTTTTTGAAACTGCCCCATATAATAATGATTGGAATGGGCAAAATAACACAGGCAGCCCCATTGCCGAAGGAACTTATTATTATGTCTTAAGGTTAGATACCAGAGAAGGAGAAATGATTAAGGGAGATGTGACGATTTTTAGGAGGTAATTTTGCTTTAGAATTAATTCTTTTTTGTTATTTGCTTTGTTTCAGGATAGTCATAGTACTATTACTACAGAAGAGTAACAAGTCTAATAACTATTAAGGTGTGTACAAAGTTTTTATTTTGACGCTGATTTCGCTGTTTGAAGTTATGATGAGTTATGTTCATAAGTTAGCAAAACATAAAAAATCATAAAAATCAGTGAAATCAGCGTCAAAAAATAATCATTTTCAAGACTTCGTACAGCGCTTATAAATAGTCACCCCAAAAAGCGATTTTAGGAAACGGTCGACTTGTAAGCCTTCCTGTTATAATCGCCCAATTTTAATGTATGCTTTTCTCCTTATTCTAAAAAAAATTAAAAAATAATTAACTACGCAAAAACACTGCGTAGTGCCAGTATACTTTTGTATTATCAATTAATTAAAACACTTATCATGTTCACTAAATTCAAAAAATCAATCCAAAGTAAATTAGATTATTTAATCAAAAATTCGGTAGCGCTATATGAAGTGAATATAGATAAAACCGAGCTTTGGAATCTTTATTTAGAGGCCTTTCCAGAAGGGACGAATCTAATTTATAAAGAACGTAGAGAATACGACTGTTCTTGCTGTGGCCAATTTGTAAAAAATTATGGGCTTATAGTTGGTATTATCAATGGTAAAACCGTTAGTATTTGGGATGTCGATACCATTGAACCCTTTCAAACAGTAGCAAATAAACTCAATGAGAAAATTGCTGCACTACCAATTACAAATGTTTTTTACTCTAAATTCGCTGCGCTAGGAACGGATTATAACTTTGAATTAGTAGATAATAACAATAAAAAGTGGAATCATTTTTACTATAAATTGCCTGGTTCGCTAGTTAATAAAAATAGTGAATCTATTGATGCCTTAAAAGGAGATATTAGACAAACTAAGGACGTCATAAAAAGAAGTTTTGAGGAATTAAATCCTAGTTCAATTGATACGGTTCTGGAATTAATTAAAGGGAAATCTCTATACCGAGGTGAAGAACATAAATCTTTATTGACTACTTTTAAAAATTTGCAACTAGAATGGATTAAATCCAAACATAAAGCGCATTTCTGTTGGGAAGCAGCGGTTATTCATGGCAGATTAGGGGCGATTAGAAATACGGCTATCGGAACGCTTTTGGTGAATTTGAGTAACTTGATGGATTTAGAAACAGCCGTTAAAAAGTACGAAGCAGTTGTAGCGCCTCAAAACTATAAAAGACCAAAGCCTATTTTTACGACTATAATGAGAAAAGCCGCAGAGCAAAAAGTGTTGGAATTAGGGCTTATGGAATCTTTAGAAAGAAGACATGCTACAATGAGAAATTTGTCTATGCAAGACGTTTTATGGGCATCTGGAGAGAGTAAAAAAGTCATGAAAAATGCTTTTAATTTATTGGATGGGGCGGAAAAAACAACTATATCTACTTATGAAAATATCGAAGAGGTCGGAATAGATTTCTTCTTGAAAAATATTTTACCTACGGCTGAAAAAATGGAATTGTTGTTAGATAATTCCTACCAAAATAACCTAGTTTCTTTAATTGCACCAGTTCATGCAGATAAGCCTAGATTATTCAAATGGGAGAATGGTTTTAGTTGGACCTATAATGGCAACTTTACCGATTCTATCAAAGAAGCTGTCAAATCAAGAGGAGGAAAAGTAGATGGTGTACTAAGATTCAGTTTATCATGGGCAGAGGGAGATGCTTTGGATAATTCTGACTTAGATGCGCATTGTAGATTGCCTGGTGCGCATATTTCTTATAGTAACAAAAAGGACAATAAGAGTTGGGGACAATTAGATGTAGATATTCAATTGCCTAAAGAACAGTTGAATAAAGACATTGTAGAAAACATTACTTGGCCTAATAAAAAGCGAATGCCAATTGGGGATTATGTTTTTTCGGTAGTCAACTATTCTTTAAGAGGTATTCAAAATGGATTTACTAGTGAAATAGAATTTGGTGGTCAAATCTATACTTTTCATTACGATAAGCCAATGAGGCAGAAAGAGGAAGTGCAGGTTGCTACTGTTCGATTTGATGGAGAAAATTTTAAAATAATCAAATCAATTCCTTCAAATCTAGCCAGTAAAGAATTGTGGGGGATGAAGACGATGAAGTTTATTCCGATTACCGCTTTATTAAAATCGCCTAACCATTGGGGAGCAAATAGTATTGGGAATAAACATTACTTCTTTACCCTAGAAAATTGCTTGAACCCAGATATGCCAAGAGGATTTTATAACGAGTTTCTTAGACAAGATATTTACGAGCATCGAAAAGTGTTTGAAGCCCTTGGAAATAAGATGAAAATCGAATTTTCCGAAGACCAGTTATCTGGTGTTGGCTTTTCCAGCACTATGAATCAATCAATCATACTAAAAATTAATTCCAAACCATTAAAATTAAAATTTACCAATGAAGAACTTATTTTTAATAGCAGCAAAGAAAAAGTACAGATTTCAAACTTCTAAAGGACTGTTAAATATTGAACAACTTTTTCAATTATCTCAGCAAGCACTTCATGAATTATACCTGAAATTAGGCGCTAGTATTCAAACTTCTAAAGGATTATTAGGGAAGAAAGGTAATTCAGAAGTTGAAAACAAGATGGAAATTGTGGAAGCGGTATTCAATGCGATTGTAGAAGATACTAAGCAAAAAGAAGCCTTGCTTAGCCAGAAAAAGTTGAAACAAACTATTCTGGAAGTAGCAGACGCTAAAGAAGTGAAAGAATTAGTGAAAGGAAAAAGTTCGAAAGCGTTGAAAAAGATGGCGGCTAAACTGTAGCGTAAGTACTCAATAATCCAGTTTAAATCGTCCGATGACTGCGTCGTCGGATGATTTAAATCAGCTCATCGGACGACGATAGTCATCCGACGAGATGATTTTACATCCTTATTGATAACTTACACTGTATCAATTTAATCTGTTCACAAGTATGGTCTTGTGGACAGATTTTTAATATATAGGGCTTGAAGTTCCTTCTCCCACCTTTATCCCTTTATATCTTTGCACCTTTCCCCCTTTTTACCTACATTTGACCATTATTGAGAAAACGAAAAGAAACTACGAGATGCTACCAATTACTAAAGCTTATCTGACGAATCACAATCGACCTGCACTTAGAAATCGTCAATTCTATTCTATTAGGAAATTAAAAGGGATTGTTGCTCATTGGACAGCCAACCCAGGTTGGGGAGCAAATGCTCGAGCCAATCGAAATTATTTCAATTCTACTCCAAGAAAAGCTTCTGCCCATTATGTGGTAGATGACCATGCTATCATTCAATGTTTGCCTGATAGTGAGGTAGGTTATCATGTTGGAGCGAAAAAATATAAACCTATTGGAAAAGAGATTTTAGAAGGCAATTTAACGCCTAATTTCTTCACTATTGGTTTCGAGATGTGTGTAAATATGGATGGGGATTGGGATAGAACTTATCAAAACTCTGTAGCTTTAGCTCAGCATTTATTGAATAAATATAATTTTACGATTAACGAATTGCATCGTCATTACGATATTACAGGGAAACTTTGTCCTCGTATGATGATTGAAGAAAAGGATTGGCAGGCATTTAAAAGAGACGTGAATACTGGGCTGAAATTTCAAATTGAACATCCTGTCAAACAAGGTTTGATTAATACGAATGACTTAAATGTTCGGAAAGGACCAGGGATTCAATATTCGATTATCAAAGTATTGAACCAAGATGATAAAGTGGAAATTTACGAACAAGTCGGTAACTGGTATCGAATTGAAGATGATAATTGGGTGCACAAGCATTATGTAGAAATTACTTTTATCCAAAAAAGAGGAATTGTAGAGGACCCAACAGGCTTAAATGTTCGTTCTGGACCTGGGATGCGTTTTCCTGTGGTGGAAACCATTCCAGATGGCACGGATATAGTTGTAGAGAATAAAGTAGGCAACTGGTATCAATTAGATGATAATAAATTTGCCTATCATAGTTTAATAAAAATCATAGAAGTCAAAACGGGTAGAGTAGTGGAGGCAGGATTTTTGAATGTTCGAAAAGGACCTGGAACGAATCATTCCATTGTGAAAAAATTGCAAGATGGAGAATTGATGGAAATATTTGAAACCAAAGATAAATGGTTGCGGATTGGTTCGGATGAATGGGTACATGGGGCTTATGTGGAAGTTATTGAGTAGTTCAAAAAAAAAAAAAAGAACTAAGTCTATCTAATAAAAATTGTAGATTAAATTTGAAATTTACTGATTGTAACAGATTTCGGTGATTTATCCAATTAACCCCTTTAGGCCAGGGGTGATTGGTTCTAAAAAATGGAGACTGCTGGTGAGGACATTTTGTCCGCAACCTCTATACTGCTCGCCTCTGGCGAGCGTTTTATGTACTAATACTCGCCAGAGGCGAGCTAATATAGGTT